>JAZRPL010000115.1:0-27260 GCA_045649245.1 Ructibacterium sp. | reverse complement strand
CCTTGGTAATCTGAAGTAGTTCGTGGTTGCGATAGGCATATGCACGGCTATCTCCTACATTGGCAAGATAAGCCACATCCCCTTCAATGATTGCAGCCACCATGGTGGCCCCCATCCCCTTCTGGTTTTGGTTGGCGTCTGCCATTTGATAAATCTTTTCGTTGGCAATACATACCGCCTGATGAATCTTCTTGGGTTCTGCCAATTCTCCCATTGCCTCCATCAGTTCTTCTGCCACAAATTGCACCGTTTTCTGGCTGGCCACTTCCCCTGCATTGTGACCTCCCATACCATCAGAGAGGATACAAAAGCCGGGACTCTTCTTCTGCTCAAAGCCGTAAATACAAAAACTGTCCTCATTGAGGCTTCGCATGCATCCGATATCGCTTGCTCCGTAAACATCCAAAACCAAGGCAAACCCCTCCTTTTCCTCAACGCACATCATCAGCCGCAGCCCGAAGTTGTCCGCAGGCCGCACGAATATCAGCACCCATCTCCCGACGGATGGTTGCGGCAATGCCGCCGTCTTCCAATCGCTTTTGAAACTGCTCTACAGATTTTCTGCTCCCTTGTCGAATCCCAGCCGCACCGGTGGGATTCACCGGAATTAAATTCACATGGCAAAGCATACCTTGCAACAGACAAAGCAGTTCCTTGGCCTCTTCCGGACTATCATTGACTCCCTGAATCAGGGTATATTCAAAAGAAATTCTTCGATTCGTCTTTTTTATATAATAGCGGCATGCATCCATCAAAACCCCAATGGGGTATTTACGGTTAATGGGCATAATGGCTGACCGTTTTTGGTCATTGGGCGCATGAAGAGAAACCGAAAGGGTAATTTGCAAATCCTCGTCCGCCAAACGCCGGATCTGCTCCGCCAGCCCGCAAGTGGACAGGGAAATATGTCGATGCCCGATCTGCATACCAAGGGGATGATTGACCGTCTTTAAAAAACGCAGAACCTCCTGATAATTATCCAAAGGTTCACCGATTCCCATCATCACAATATTAGAAATCCGCTCCCCCAAATCCTGCTGTACCGCCAGAACCTGACCTATGATTTCTCCGGATGTCAAATTCCGGCGTTTTCCGTTCCGGGTGGAAGCGCAAAAGGCACAGCCCATGGCACAACCCACCTGAGAAGAAATACAGACGGTATAGCCATGATGGTATTTCATCAAAACGGACTCAATATACTCTCCGTCCTCTAATTGTAACAGATATCTACGGGTTTCGTCAATACGGGAAAGATATTTTTTTACGATCAACAGATTCCCCAAAGTATACTGATTTTTAAGCCGCTCCCGCAAATCTTTGGAAAGATTGGTCATTTCGTCGAAATCAGTAACACCCCGATAAAGCCAAGTAAAAATCTGCTTGGCCCGAAAGGCCGGCTCTTTAAGTTCTGTCCTGACCAACTGTTCCAGTTCCTCATATGTATAGTCCTTCAGATTTGTTTTCATGCCTTTTCCCTATCCTTTTCGGATAAATTTTGCAAGGTAAAACCCGCTCCCGCCGGTTTCATGCGTAAAGAGCGCCTGTTCTTTTTCCTGCACAAAATCCGGCTGCTCTTTAAGAAACCATGCGGCTTGCATCTGATTCTCTTCCCGCAAAATCGTACAGGTGGAATAAACCAAAACACCGCCCGGCTTCACATATTGCGCAGCATTTTTTAAAATTTCTCTTTGTATTTGGCACAAGGCCAAAACATCTTCCGGCTTACGCCGCCATTTAATATCCGGCTTCTTATGGATCACACCAATCCCCGAACAGGGTGCATCCACCAGAACACGATCCGCCTTCTTGCTCCACGCAGGCAAATATACCGTCGCATCGCCGGCCTGGGTTTCAATAATAGAAATCCCCAATCGCTCCGCACTTTTGCGAATCAACTCTGTTTTATGGGGGTAAAGATCCATGGCAAAAATCCTGCCCCGGTTCTCCATCCGCTCCGCCATAAACGTAGTTTTCCCGCCGGGCGCTGCGCAAAGATCCAAAACGGTTTCCCCCGCCTTTGGTTCCAGCAAATCCACCGCCGCCATGGAACTGGCGTTTTGGATGGTATACCAGCCGTCCCGATAGGCTTTTGACCTTTGAATATCCAAAGCCCCATCCACAAAAAGCCGGTACGGTTCCGCCGGATCCCGATGGGTTATAACCCCCTCTACCTCCAAAGCCATCTGCAATTCTTCGGCTGTGGTCTTCAGTCGATTGACACGCAGAGAAACCGGCTGTTTCTCGTGGCTTGCCTTTAAGATTTTCTCGCAAAAATCTTCCCCATATTGACCAACCAGTTTCTCTGTCAGCCAAACAGGACAGGAATAGACCACACTCAATCGTTCCAAGACATCTTCGGGGTAGGAAATATTCTCCTTTTCCCTTGCAACAGTCCGCAACAGGCCATTGACATATCCCTGGGCCGCGCCGTGGGCATACCGCCTTGCCAGTTTGACCGCCTCATTACAGGCCGCACGATCCGGCACTCGATCCATAAAAATCATTTGATAAATACCCATACGCAGAATCTGGTGTACCCAAGGACTTAACTTTTTTAGTTTAATTTTGGAGAACTTCCCGATGATATAATCAAGTTGTAAGCGGTTTCGCACCACACCGGTCAAAAGTTCGGTGGCAAACCCCCGATCCACGGCGCCAAGCGTGCCGACAGCCAGCACCTCCTGCAACGCCTGATTGGAGTAAGCATCCTCCACCTCAATCCGATATAACCCCTTAAGCACCAGTTCTCGCACATTTTCCATCAATCATCTCTCCTGTTTCCGAACAACAAAATTAAACGAAGCAAACTCAAAATCGAACTAACTGCGGCTGCGACATAGGTGAGCGCTGCGGCCCGAAGCACCGCCGCCGCACCTTTTGCTTCCTCTTCTTCTAAAAGATGCTGATTTCGCAAAGTGGCCAAAGCCCGATTACTTGCATTGAATTCCACCGGCAGGGTGATCAGTTGAAAAAGTACTGTGGCGGAAAACAATAAAATTCCAATATCAATGAAGGAAGGAAACATTCCCCCTGCACCGCCAAACAACAATCCTACCAACAAAATAGGCATGGACAACACATTGCAAAGATTAACCACGGGCACAATGCTGTTTCGCAACCGAATGGGGGCGTAACCGGTGGCGTGCTGAATCGCATGGCCCACCTCATGGGCCGCAACACCAATGGCTCCCACCGACCCGCTGGCATAGGTCGCATCAGACAGACGCACCACATTGGCTCTGGGGTCAAAATGGTCGCTTAAATTACCAGGGATCCGCTCCACCTGCACTCCATACAATCCATTCATATCCAGAATCTTTCGGGCGATTTCCGCACCGGTACTGCCCCGTCTGCTATGAACCTTAGCATACTTTTGGAAGGTGCGGTTCACGTTGAACTGAGCCCAAAGGGACAAAATCACAGCCGGAATCAGAATCAGATACGTCCAATCAAAATAATAATATGGCATAAATGGCATGGTTTTCTTCTCCTTTTATTCTAAAATTGTACCAACTTGTATTTTATGACCGTTTAAATAACTGGCCACATCCATCCGCTTAGATCCTTGCATCTGCAATTCCTTGACCAAAATTGCACCGTCACCGCAGGCAATGCAAATCCCCTCTTTTTCCGCAAACAAAATTTCTCCCGGTTTCCCCGACTTTTTCTCGGCAGAAACAGCGCCAATGACCTTCATGGGAACCCCCGCATACAAGCCATAACTCATAGGCCAAGGATTGGTCCCCCGTATCAGGGAAAGAATCTCTTTGGCAGAACGATTCCAATCAATATGTCCGGTTTCCTTATTAAGCATAGGCGCATAACAGGAATCCTCGTCCTTTTGCGGAATCCTGGGGGCGGTGCCACTTTGGATTTGTTCTATCGTTTGATCCAAAAGTTGTGCCCCCAATACAGCCAGGCGGTCATGAAGTTCCCCATAGGTCTCCTCCATTCCAATAGGCGTTTCTGTCTTTAGTATCATATCCCCGGTATCCAAGCCTTCTGCCATATACATAGTCGTAACCCCGGTTTCCTTTTCCCCATTTATGACACTCCATTGGATGGGGGCAGCGCCCCGGTATTTAGGCAGCAAAGAAGCATGGACATTCACACACCCATACGGAGGATATTCTAAGATATATTTAGGAAGAATCTTGCCATAGGCTACTACCACAATCAACTCCGGATTGGTTTTGCAAAGCACATCTTCAAAAGCACCGTCCCGCAAAGTCTCCGGCTGATATACCGCAAGTCCATGCTCCATTGCACAGGCCTTGACCGCCGGCGGCATCAATTTATGTCCCCTTCCTCTGGGTTGATCCGGTTGGGAAACTACACCGACAACGGTATGACCACTCTGCAACAACTGTTCCAGGCATGGCACCGCAAAATCCGGTGTTCCCATAAACAAAATCTTCATACTTCTCTTTTCCTCTTTCATTCCCATATTCTATGCTATCAAAATTTGTCCTCTGTGGATAGATCTCTGTCTTTTATTATATCGTGCTTCAGGGCATTTATCAATATATTTTCTGCAAAGGCCGCAGGGTTTTGGCACTCCCCAACTTACGACCCCTTTTTCTCGCCCAGTTCCATCACAAAGCGCACCAAATCCATGGTGGAGTTGGGTTTTCCTAAAAATTGAATGCCACGATACAGAATTTCCAACCGCTCCTCGTTGAGGAACAGTTGGTACAAGGCCTCGTCCAAAGGGAAGGTCTTGCTGATTTTCATGGCTGCACCAGCATTGAGCAAAAACTCTACATTGCGGTCCTCCTGCCCGGGCACCGGATTATTCATAATCATGGGCAAACCCTTGGCAAGTGCCTCGCTGGTAGTCAGCCCTCCCGGCTTGGTCACAATACAATCCGCCGCATCCATAAATACATCTACATCATTGACATATCCATAATTATACACCGATTTTTTTAGTTTTGCCTTTTGTTTGTCAATCTGCTCCTTCAATTTTTTATTGTTCCCGCATATGGTCACAATTTGAAAATCAAAATCTAATCGATCTAACTGGCAAATCTCCTCCAAGACATTTCCAAATCCCATACTGCCGCTCATGACCAGGACAGTCCTTTTTTCAGGGATTCCCAATTCCCGGAAGGCGTCTTCCCTATTTCTCCGAACCGAAAACTTCGGGTCAATAGGAATTCCAAAAGGTTTAAACTTCTGACCCGGAATCCCTTTCTTGATTCCCTGATTGGTTAAAAGTTCGCTGGCCGTAACATAATAATCCAAACAGGTATCCTCCCAGTAGGGATGAATGGTGAAATCTGTAATAATCCCAATAGTATGCATGTTGGTGTCAAGATGGTCAAGGAGATAGGTCACCAAAAGAGCCGCAAATACATGGGTACATATAATAAAATCCGGTTCTTCTGCCCGTACCAGTTTTAAAAGTCGTTTGGCAAGGATAATATTGGTTAATTTGGGAAGAACCCGATTGCCGCTTCCCTCCCGACGCTCACACATCCGGTAGCCGCCGCCATATATCTTGGGCATACTCTTTGTTGACATCAAATAAAGTTTAGAAACCGACTCCGAAAGGCGTGGGTTAATATATTCATAAACATCCATATACTTACATTCCACACCGTTTTTCTGCAAATTCTCTGCCATAACCTTGGCAGTTTGATTATGCCCCTGCCCTGCTGTGATAGAAAAAATCAATCCTTTCATCCTTTGCCATCCTTTCCGGAGTGTTAAAGTGCAATGGCCCTGCCGCAATGGAGAAAATACAAATACCGCTCCCGCACCGGACATTCCAGAACCGCTTGCAACCCTCTCGTATAATATTCCATTTGTACCGCATACCGTTTCCCACGTTCCTCTGCTTCTTCGGGTGGAATTCTGTCCGTTTTGTAATCGATCAATACCACACCGTCTCCTTCATAGAAAAAACAATCCGCAATACCCTGAAGGAGGACTTTTTCACCATTCTCAGTTTTTGGAAGTTTCCCTTCCAATTCGCAAGCCGAAATCTCCATATAGAAATCAAATTCTCGCTCCACCTTTGCAGAAGCCTTTAATCGCCGTCCCAATGGATGTTGGAAAAACGCAAAAATTTCCTGTGCAGAAACCGCCTTCCTCTGCCGATTGGTAATGAATCCGGCATCCACCATTTTTTCTAATTGGTCTGCGACTTCCTCGACAGTTTCGGTGCGGGAAAAATCCATATGCTGCATCACATAATGGGTAATGGTTCCCCGTTCTGCACTGCCAAGCTGTGTCAATTCCGTCAATACCACTTGCTTCATCTGTAGCACACTGGGAATATAGTCTTCTTCCGGCATACTACGCCGTTTCAGTTCGCTAACCGACAACTTTATAGGAATTTTCCCCAATATTCCATGGGGATATTCGTATTCCAACCGTTTTGTCATATCATCCATCCTTGTTTCTGAAACAGGCATTTCACAAAAAGGCTTTGTTTCCAAAACTGCTACCGTTTCGGCACTTCCTTCACCCCAGCGGAGACAAAGGTCAAAATCCAATCCCTCCTCCGGCTGTACCTCAGGATATTCTGCCCATCTTCGCAATTCTTCTGCCTTGGGATGAGACAACAGACAAGCCAAGGTCCAATCCCGCATACTCCGAAGCCGCCGAATCGTCCCTACCGGCAATGACATGCCGGAAACCGGAACCGTCTTCTTCCATGCATCATGTTTGGTCCCAATCAAGGTGGACAAAATCAATTTCTCCTTGGCCCGCGTCATAGCCACATAAAACAGCCGCATCTCCTCGGCCCTGGAATCCCGCAACATTTTTTCCCGTACCAGTTGCCGCGCCAGCGTGGGATATCGCACCCGCAAATTAGTATCAATATACTCCATAGCAAGTCCGGCATTTTCGTGCCAGAGCACGGATGCTGCTGCGTCCCGCTCGTTGAACTCCATATCCATATTACACAAAATGACCACCGGATATTCTAATCCCTTGGATTTATGAATGGTCATAATGGAAACTGTATTTTCGGCATCAGAAAAAGCCGTGGCAGCCTTCATATCGCGATTGTCACTTCGCAAACTTTCAATATACGCCATAAAACGGAATAATCCCCGCAAAGAACCCTGTTCAAACTCCGCGCCACGCTCATACAACAAGTTAAGATTGGCCTGTCGGACTCTGCCTCCCGGCATAGCACCCACTAGGTCCATATAGTGAAGGTCATAACAAATTTTCCAAATCAGTTGGTCTACTCCTTGATATACCGCATCATTACGGAGTTCTTCCAAGATTCTCAAAAACTCTGCCGCCGAGATATTTCCCTGTTCCGCCGCAACAGAAAGAGCGGTATAAAAATCTCCCTCGGCAGAAAGCCGAATCTCTGCCAGTTCCTCGGGAGAAAACCGAAAGATGGCCGACCGTAACACGGCCAGCAACGGAATATCCTGCCGGGGATTATCAATAATCTGCAAAAAGTTTAGTACCGTCAGAACTTCAAGAGAATCAAGATATTTCTGTCCTACCTCGCTGATGGTTGGAATCTGATATTCCGCCAAGACCTGTTCCATTTCTGCAACACGGCTTTTGTTCCGGACCAAAACCGTAATATCTCCCAAGCGCACCTTTCGAGGCAGTCCTGTTTCTGCATCGGTGATCTGCAATTCCTGTCCATCTACCAACTGCCGAATCCGCTTGGCAATGGTTACAGCCTCCAAACGCCCGGAAGAAATCTTCTCGCCTTCTCCATCTTCCTGTCCCGCTCCGGCATCCGTCAAAAGCAGTTCGGTAGCAAAATCTCCCACAGCCTCAGGATACTCTCTCCCTGAAATCAAATATTCTTCCCGGGTATAATCCAAGCCGCCGGTTTCCTGCTTCATAATTGCCGAGAAAATTCCATTGACGCTATCCACCACCTGACTGCGACTACGAAAGTTCCGGAGCAATCGGATACAAACCCCGCCTTCTCCCAGACAATACCTCCGGTATTTTTCAGCAAAGATGCCTGGATCGGCATTTCGGAAACGGTAGATACTCTGTTTTAAATCGCCCACCATAAAAATATTCTTTTCCCCTCGGGAAAGCAACCGAAACATGGTGTCTTGGATGTTGTTGGTATCCTGATATTCGTCTACAAGAATCTCTACAAAATACTCCTGTAACTGCCTCGCCACTTCGGTAGGTCTTCCCTTGCGATCCGCAAGCAGATGCATCATTTCATGCTCCAAATCACTGAAATCCAAAACCGACCGTTCCCGTTTTAGCGCCTTGTGCCGGCGTTCCGTCTGCCGCACCAACTGCTTTAATGCCTGTATCCTTGAACTGCAAGCCATGATTCGCTCTATTCGCTCCGGCTCCGTCCCTGCCAATAACAACCGCAATTCTCCCAAGGGCTCTGTTACCAACTGTTTTTTTATTCTATTAATCCGTTCTACTGTGCTCTCGTCCAGCCCTGTTTTGTTGGGCGTCCGTGGCACTTCAAAGGCCCTTTGACATTCTCTAAGCACAGGAACCCCTGCCCCCTCTTCCAGGACAGGTGCAAATATCTGCCGAAACTGTTGCAGCAAGTCAGTGTAATAGGAAAAATATTTATGGTCAGAGGGCACTTCGGCCTCTACAATATGAAAAATCCGCAAAAGTCCGCTCTGTATCTCCTGCACCAATTCCCGGCATACTTCCAATAACAACTGCTCCCACACAGTCCCCTGTAGCGTACCGGTTCTGCATACCGTTTGATACTGCTCTGCAGCATTGCAAAGCCACCGCTCCGGAAAAGCCAGACTACGAACAAAGTTATGTAACTTTAAGACCATGGCACGCAGGTTCTCATCAGATTTAGTGCCGCCGTAACCTACCGCCAAGTCCCGAAATCCCTCTTTCCGATCAATCCGCTGATAATATCCTTCCAAAACCTGATCCAGCGCCTGATTGCGCAGCACGGCATTTTCAGCATCATCAATGATAGAGAAATCTGCCGGCAAGACGGTTTTGTGAATATGGTTCTGCAGCATGGTCTTACAAAAGGCATGGACAGTGGAAATATGGGCAGAGGGAATTTGTAAACTCTGATCCCGTAACCAACGATTTTCCGGCTCTTCCCGCAACCGCTGTTCCATGGCCGTTGCAATTTTCCGTTTCATTTCTCCGGCTGCTGCCTCCGTAAAGGTCAACACCAAAAGCCGATCCACCGAGACTGGATTTGTCGCATCACAAATTCGCTGGATAATCCGCTCTACCAGAACCGCCGTCTTCCCACTTCCGGCCGCTGCCGCAACCAAAATATTACTGCCTCTTGCCTCAATTGCCTGTTGCTGTTCCTTGGTCCATTGTACCGCCATCGTCACATACCTCCCTTCACATTTTCCCTTTATCATGCCCTTATTCGGTTAGAATAAAAGCGCAATGAACATCTATCCCCACCTTTTATCAAGAGGGTCTTTTCTTCTCTCATTTTATCATATCCAATCCCCCTTTGCAACTATTTTCGACTTTGCCTTGTTTTCAAAATCATTTTGTGCTATACTAAAATCATCTTGCAAGATACAAGGAGGAACTCCTGATGCAAACTGTTTTGATTACCGGTGCTTCCCGAGGCATCGGCGCAGCGGCGGCCCGAATGTTCGCCGCCCGAGGCGATCAAGTTTTTATCAATTATCGTACGCAGCAACAAGAAGCCGAAGCCTTAGCCGTTGCGTTAGGCGGCACTGCTGTTTATGCCGATGTGGCCGATTCCTCGCAGGTTGCCGCCATGTTCCAAAAACTCCCCGGCATTGACGTTCTGGTAAACAATGCGGGGTTTTCCCAATTCCAATTTTTTGATGCCCTCTCCGATGCCGATTGGCAACGGATGCTCTCGGTAACTCTTTCCGGCGCCTTTTACTGTATCCGCGAGGCATTACCCCATATGATCCACCAAAAACATGGTTCCATCATCAATGTTTCCTCTATTTGGGGGATCACCGGTGCCGCTTGCGAAGTGGCCTATTCTACCGCCAAAGCCGGTCTCCTTGGCATGACCAAAGCCCTCGCCAAGGAAGTTGGTCCTTCCGGCATTCGCGTCAACTGTGTTGCGCCCGGCGTCATCGGCACCGATATGAACGCTGCTCTTACCCCGGAAACCATCGCCGAACTTGAGGCCAATACCCCTCTCGGCCGCTTGGGCACGCCGGAGGATGTGGCAAAAGCCATTCTCTATCTGGCAGATCCGGATAGTTTCGTAACCGGCCAGATTCTTAGTCCCAACGGCGGGCTGGTTATTTAATGCCACATCTTGTTTTTTCTATAAAATGAAATATGCCGATTCCTTAAGGAATCGGCATATATTTTACCTTATCACAGTATTGGATCATTACGGTTAACTTATTTGTCCAACCCAAAACGCTTTCTAAACTTGTCTACACGACCGCCAGTATCAACCAATTTCTGTTTTCCGGTATAGAAGGGGTGACAAGCAGAGCAAATTTCGATACGGATGTCCTCTTTGGTGGAACCAGTCTCGATGACATTGCCACAAGCACATTGAATCTTGGTCTGCTTATAATCGGGATGAATACCCTGTTTCATGATGTTTCACCTCTTTCAATCTATAAAGTCAAGCATTTGCTTTTATCACACTTGCAACACAAGCGAAAAGTATTATAGCATATTCCCAAAGAAAATGCAAGTCTTTTTTTTAAATATTTAAAACTTGTTTGGGAAATTAGTCACCCAGGCACAGGCCGATAGAGCGAGCCGTTTCAACCCAGTAACTGTTTTCTTCTACGCCCTTATTGGCACCAATGACGTTTTCTAAAGATTCATAGCCAAGATCAGCACCCTTTAGTGCAACCATATTGCCAAATTTGCCCTGCATCAGCAATTCTACTGCATAGGAACCATACCGTGTGGACAAGATACGGTCGTTGGCAGTAGGAGATCCACCACGCTGCACATGGCCTAAAACAGTAGCACGGCTTTCTAAACCGGTCAACTTTTCTAGTTGCTCTGAAACAACCTCGCCAATACCGCCAAGACGAATGGGATCCGGGCTGTCTTCTACTACCTTAGAAACAACAACCTCGCCGCCAAGCGGTGCTGCAGCTTCTGCAACAACAACAATACCAAAATTCTTACCTTGTTCACGGTTCTTGTTAATGGCTTCCGCAACCTTGTTGATATCATAAGGAATTTCCGGAATCAGTGCCGCATCACAACCGCCAGCCAAAGCAGAAGCAATGGCAAGGAATCCTGCATAACGGCCCATAACCTCAACAACAATAATACGGTTGTGGGATTCTGCAGTCGTCTTTAGGCGATCAATGGCCTCTGTTGCTGTAGCAACAGCAGTATCAAAGCCAAAAGTAGTATCGGTTGCAGCCAAGTCATTATCAATAGTTTTGGGAACGCCTACAACCTTAACGCCCTTTCTGGCAAAGTCACGGCCGCTGGTCAAGGTTCCATCTCCACCGATGGCAACCAAAGCATCAATGCCGGCTTTCTTCAAATTCTCTACACCAACATCGGACACATCGCCGTGTTGTTCCTGACCGTTTTCGTCAATATAAGTATAGTCAAACAAATTATCCTTATTGGAACTGCCAAGGATGGTACCGCCTTTAGAGATAATGTCGGAGACACTGTCCAGATCTAACTTGATAAACTGGTCTCCACCCAGATACAGGCCGCGATAACCATGCTTAATTCCAACAACTTCCAATCCATATTTCTGGATTGCAGTTTTTGTCACCGCACGAATCACAGCGTTCAATCCGGGGCAGTCGCCGCCGGCAGTCATAACGCCAATTCTCTTGATTTCACTCATACTATTTACCTCCTAAATATTCCACAGTCCCGAAACCGGTCCTATTTCATAACTTTTCTTGTTGAAAAAATGTGTTTTATTTACAGTATATACAAAAATTCATTTGCCGTTTATGCACAGTTTGTCCCGGAAAACCATTCCTGATACCCTGCATCGGATAGCAACATGCAACTTTCAACATGTCTTTATGCCGTGTTTATTTTACAATATATGCGTATTTTTTGCAAGATAAATTCTGTATTTTTTTAAAGAAACCCTATATTTTGTAAAATTGAATAGAAAAACTGTCCAAAAATGTCATAATTTTATCTATTATTTTGCACAAACTCTTTTTCTATTTATTTATGGAAGAAACCCTTTTTTCCGGCCATCTATCACCCAAAAACGTTTTGTAATTTTAACATTCCGTTAACATTTATGACATATCCCTTTGTTATAATAAGCAATATAATTATTATAATTAGGCATTATTTGCCGTCATGGCTACGGCAATGTTTTTATAGGAGGTATATTCATGGCAGACTGGTTAGGAAAATTTTCAAAAAAGAAAGAGAATACAGAGGCATTAGAAGATTTTGTCCTCTTTGAAGGCACAGAACCAAACACCAAGGAATCTTTGCCCGCTGAATCAAGGCAAGAGGAAAATTTCGATGAACTGACCGAATCTTTGGGGAAATCTTCTGAAACGGCTGATTCCTTATCCGAAACAATGCAGTTGGATTTTCCCGATTTTTCTGATTTAGAAGATGCAGACTCTTCGGAATCTGCCAAAAAGTCCGGCGCATTTTTTGCCTTCTGCAAAAAATACAAGTCCATTCTGCTGGGTATTGGAATTTCTATCGGCGCTATACTTGTGGTTTGGGGCACAGCGGCAGTTTTATCCATGATAACCAATCCCTTGTACGGATACACCCAAGTTACCGTGGCAAAGGGAAATGTGATACCCTCCATTGAGGCTTCCGGCACCATGACCCCCAACGCCCACTACTCCATCACATCCTTAGTATCCGGCACCGTTCTTGAGTCCACACCGGAGATAGGTGATTATGTAGAGGCGGGATCGGTTCTCTATCAATTGGATGATACCGAAGCGCAACTGGCAGTGAAACGTGCAGAAAACCAGGTAGAAAAATCCAAGGCCATTGGCGCATCCGGCGTCACACCCACCCTCAAAATTTACGCTGGAGAAGCCGGCATCATCCAAAGTTTAAACATCCGCACCGGCAGCACGGTTTCCGCAGGACAGATTATTGCTACCATTCAAAGAGCCGACGGAACGGTCACTTCAGTTTCTTCTGCGGTTTCCGGAACCGTCTATGTAGTCCATGTCAGTCAGGGTCGTTCCGTTTCCAGCGGATCCCTGATTGCCACCATCTTAGATACCCAATCAGAAATTAATCAGAAATCCAGTATCTATGATCAAAAGAGCAACGAATATGATCTGGAGGCCGCTAAGAAACAGTTGGAGTATTACACCATAAAATCTCCGGTTAGCGGTATTGTTACTGAAAAAAATACCAAGGTTGGCGACAATGTCAGCATTACCAACACAGAAAATCCCATGATGGTCATTGTGGATATGAACTCCCTGAAATTTACCTTCCAGGTTGATGAATATACCGTCAGAGAAATGGAAACCGGACAAATTGCAATCCTTGATACCGAGTCACTTCCCGACGAAACTTTTACCGGCAAAGTAACCAGAGTATCCAGCGAAGGCTCTGTCAACCAAGACGGGAAAACCATGTTTGACGTCGATGTTACCGTGGACGAACCAGGGGATTTAAAAGCCGGCATGAAGATTCATGCAAGAATTGTATTAGCCTCTGCCACCAATGTTCTGTATCTTCCCAAAGAGGCTCTCCTGGAAGCAGATGAAGAAAGCGCCTTTGTTCTTGTCAAAGAAACAGTGCAAAATGACACCTCCCAAACACCTAAAAATACCAAAACTCCCAAAGCAACCCAAGCCATGGATCCAGAAGATCCGGACAATGCTTCACTGAATCTTCCTTCCATCCAAGTCCCCAAGGGCTGTCGATTGGTTGCTGTCCAATATGGCATTTCGGATGGAACCAATGTGCAAATTCTTTCCGGATTAAAGCAGGGGGATATTGTGGTTTATCATCCAGACTGGGAAACCAAATCATTGGTGCCCGACACAGTCACCCCCACCTCTGCTCCGGTAGCAACAGAGCCTTTCCATACCGCAGAATCGGATGGGATCGAGGCTGACTGGGATGTTTTCCAAGACACAACCGATGAGGAATTAAAACGGCAGATTCAGGAACGGATTAAGGAAAACTCACAAGCCTCCTCCCAACCAACGACAACACAAGGGACGAAAACACAGCCTTCTTCCCGCCCTGCCATTTCTACAACTCTTTAAGACAACAAAAAGACCTCCTATGGGATTCCCATAGGAGGTCTTTTATTGTTTAAAATATATATAACTTTTTCTAAGCCTTATTTCGGGCATTGGCCTTGGCCCTTAACTGGTTATTTAGAATGCGTTTCCGAAGCCGCAGGTGCTCCGGCGTTACCTCTAATAATTCGTCATCTGCCAAAAATTCCAGACAGGCCTCCAGGCTCATTTGCTGCGGTGGCGTCAAACGCAGCGCCTCATCACTGCCCGAGGCACGGGTATTGGTGAGTTGCTTCTTCTTGCAAACATTGACATTGATATCCTCGCTTTTGGGCGAATAGCCTACCACCATGCCTTCATAAACCGCCGTACCCGGCGTAATAAACATCGTTCCCCGATCCTGCACTTTAAAGATGCCATATCCTACCGCCTCACCGGTTTCAAAAGAAACCAGAGATCCGGTGTGGCGACGGTTGATCTCGCCCTTGAAAGGCTGATACGATTCAAATACCGAGTTCATAATTCCCTCACCCCGGGTATCGGTTAAGAATTCGCTCCGATACCCCAAAAGACCACGGGCAGGAATTAAATATTCCAGTCGCATCCGGCTTCCCTGTGGATTCATCTGCACCAGTTCACCCTTCCGTGACCCCATCTTTTCCATAACAGCGCCCATACTCTCCTCGGGAACATCAATCATCAACCGTTCCATGGGCTCACAAACTGTCCCCTCAATTTCCTTTAGCAAAACTTTCGGGGTGCTGACAGAAAACTCATAGCCTTCTCGACGCATGGTTTCAATTAAAATAGAAAGATGCATTTCTCCCCGTCCGGAAACCTTAAAACTATCGGTGGTTTCTCCGTCTGCAACCCGAAGGGAAACATCCTTTAAAAGTTCCCGTTGCAACCGGTCCCGAAGTTGCCGGGAGGTGACAAACTTCCCTTCTCTTCCTGCAAAAGGACTGTCGTTGACCGAAAATGTCATTTCGATGGTGGGTTCACTGATTTTTACAAAAGGCAAAGGTTCCGGAAACTCTACCGCAGTCACCGTATCACCAATGGTAATATCCGTCACACCGGAAAAACAAATAATATCGCCTACCTTGGCCGAATCTACCGGCGTTCGCCCTAAACCGTCAATTTGGTATATATTCGTAATTTTGGCTTTGTAAGGGGCATGCTTTTGATGATAGTCACAAACCATCACTTCCTGATTTTGACAAATCTCTCCTTGCTCTACTCTGCCAATGGCGATTCTGCCTACGTATTCGTTGTAGTCAATAGAGGACACTAACATTTGTAGCGGAGCAGTCTCGTCCCCTTCCGGGGCCGGAATATAATCTTTGATGGTTTCAAAGAGAACCGTCAAATCCTTCCCTTGCTCATACTGGGACAGAGATGCCGTTCCGGCACGGCCGGAACAGAAAATGATGGGACTTTCCAACTGTTCGTCGCTGGCTTCCAAATCAATCAAAAGATCCAGAATTTCATCAGGAATCTCATCCAGTCGAGCATCGGGACGGTCGATCTTATTAACCACGATAATGACCCTATGCTTCATCTCTAATGCCTTCTGCAACACAAACCGCGTCTGCGGCATAGGCCCTTCCGCTGCATCAATTAGCAAAATAACGCCATTTACCATCTTTAAAATTCGCTCTACTTCACCGCTAAAATCCGCGTGGCCCGGGGTATCAATGATATTCATTTTGATATCCTGATAATAAACGGAAGTATTTTTGGCCAGAATGGTAATACCCCGTTCCCGTTCCAGGTCGTTGTTATCCATGACCCGTTCCTCTACCACCTGATTCTCTCTATAAATACCGCCCTGTTTAAGCATCTCATCGACCAAGGTAGTCTTTCCATGGTCAACGTGGGCGATAATTGCGATATTTCTCAAATCTTCTCTCTGCATCCTGCTCACTCCTTTTGTGCATACCTTGTCAGTATAGCACAAAAAAAAGAAAAAGTAAACCGCCAACCTATAAAATCTATATCATTTCTAATCCCATTCCCATATTTATTAAAAGACCGCTGCAAAGTGCAGCGGTCTTAATTTCTTTTTATTAGCCCGGAAGTTGTTCTCCCAAGGTAACCTTAACGGTTTCTTTCCGTCCGGTACTATATTTATAAACCTCAAGGGTCAACTGTTCCCCCGGCTTGTGTTGATCCTTGATTTGATTAAGTTCCTCGCCGGTACTAATTTTCTGTCCATTGACCGAAACAATAATGTCGCCCTGCTGCAACCCTGCACTTCTGGCAGAATCACTGCTGACACTGAGAATCTGTACGCCCTGCGGCCAGGAATAAGATGCCGCCATATACGCCGTTACATCCCGGGTAGAAATCCCGATAATGGGCCGGCCTTTGACATAACCATATTCCAGCAAATCAGAGATAATGGGATTTGCCTCGGAAATAGGAATCGCAAAACTCATGCCTTCCACGCCAGACGTTGCCACCTTAACCGAATTGATACCGACAACCTCGCCATAACCATTGATCAACGCTCCGCCGGAATTTCCGGAATTGACGGCAGCATCGGTCTGAATCAAATTCATGGTACGATTATCAACTGTAATGCTACGATTGACTGCACTGACAATTCCTTGGGTTACGCTGCCAAAGAATTCTAATCCCATAGGATTGCCGATAGCAACCACACGTTCTCCTACCTCTAGCGCTGTAGAATCCCCCAGATTTGCTACCGTCAGTTGCTCTTTGGGCTCAATCTTGATAACAGCCAAATCTGTTTGCTCATCCAAACCCACGACCTTGGCCTCGTAATTGGTTCCTGTATTGAGTGTTACCGAAATACCACTAACCCCTGCAACCACATGATGATTGGTTACAATATAACCGTCTTCGCTCAGGATAATGCCGGATCCCTGGGTACTGGAAGCGGAAGTCCCACCAAAGAGATTGATCTGTCCTTGAAAGGTGCTGGTAATCCCAACAACCGCCGGACCAACCTTTTTGGCGATTTCGGTAGTGGCCATCTCGGTTCCGTTCTTGGCAATCTCAGCGGTGTGGGATTCCTGCCCTTCTTCACGCAAATGATTTACCAATTCCTGTTTCGAGGAAATCTGCTCTTCCTTTTCCCCATAACTGCGCCCCAGCAAAAAGGCACCGGCAAACAACGCTAAATTACATAGAGTCAGCGCTACCATGGCCGCCACAACACGCCGGCTCTGTTTCTTCTTTTTGGGTTTTTGTATCCTCTCGGTATAGAAAGCATTCTTTGCTGCACCCTCATCCATCCCCTGCGGCTGTGCCCCGCCGGAGAGATCAATCTTGACAGTCGTCCCTTCTTCCTCCGGATAGGAAACATGCTCTGCTTCAAAAGCACCTTTTTGGAAAAGTTCCGGGGCTGCCTCGTCTACCTTTGTCTCCTCTTGGTCAGAGTTCCATTGTCCCTCGTCTGTAGCGCTTTGGTTTTCTTCATCATAAAAATTCTGCACCGGTAATTCCTCCCCTCTGCAACGAAAAATTTTCTTATTCTTCCTTTATTATATCTTCCATTTATGAAAAAATTATGAATAAACTGTAAAAGAAGAATTAATCCTCCCTCTCTCGAACCTGCACCTCTTGCATCCGAGATTCTTCCCTTTTGGGCAATACCCTGCCACGGTCCAGGGAAAATGTAAATGCAGCGAATTGTCCTTCCACGCTGCAAACCGTGATATTCTTGTCATGAGCCCGAAGAATATTCTTGACCAAATACAGGCCGATTCCAGCCCCTTCTCTGTTAACGCTTCGGGCTTTATCCACCTTATACAACCGTTCAAAAATCATTTTTTGTTGTTCCTCGGGGATACCGCATCCTGTATTGCGTATGGTAACAAAAACCTCCTGCTGCTTGGCGGAAACCGTCACCGAAATCTCCCCGTCAGGATTGGTGAACTTAACTGCATTATCTAAGAGATTGGTCAAAACCTGTTTGATGCTGTCAGAATCCGCGACCACATAACAGTTTTCCATCGCAAAGTTTAAAAGCACCTTGATATTTTTTTCTTCCAGTCGTTTTTCCAAGCCAATGATCATCAAGCGAATGGCCTCATTGATATCAAAATTTGTTTTCTTCAGGGCCATCTTATCCGACTGCATTCGGTTGATATCCAAAAAGGTATTGACCAATCGAGAAAGCCGCGTAATCTCTTCATAAACAATTTGCAAATACTTCTTCTGGTGTTCCGGCGGAATCGTGTTATCTAAAATTCCATACACAAAGCCGCCTATGGTGGTCATAGGCGTCCGAAGTTCGTGGGATACGTCCGAGATAAAAGAGGTTCTAACCTCCTCCACCTTCTCCAGTTCAAGGGCCATATCATTAAAGGTAACCGCCAATTCCGAAATCTCACTGATTCCGGATTCTGTGGCAACAGGCCCGACCCTTGCATCCAAATGCCCCCTCGCAAAAGCCTTGGCACTGTTTTGGATTGTATGAATGGGCATGGAAATAAGTTTAGACAGCATATAGGATAATATAAAAGAAATCAAAACTACCATGGTCGCTGAAATCAGTAAAATCCGAAAGATTTCATGCTTCACTCTTTGCTGTTCGGGGATGGGAATGCTAATAAAGACCGCTCCAATGGTCTTTCCATTTTCCCCCGAAATGGGAACCTGCAACGTAAACATGGTTTCTGTGAACATTCCGCCCATGGTACCGATATTAGAAGTTTTCTTCCCGCTAAGCACTTCCTTGCTATACTCCCTTGGAATAAAAGCGGGCGTGGCCTCTGCAAAGCCGCTATCCGGCGTATTAATTAAAACACTGCTCCTTTCATCAACAACCATAATATGGCTTTGACTGCTGCGGGAAAATCCCTGTAAGATATTCTGCAAACTTTCAAAACTGATATTATTCCGAATGAGAGAGACAATAGACGATGCATTTTTCCCCAAGGATTCCTCGCTCTGCTTTGTAATAAAGTTCGTCAGGAGTATTAGTTGGGTAGAACCCAATAAGATGATACATACCAAAACAATGACAATATTGATAAGAAAGATTCTGGAAAAAACCGTCTTTCCTAACCTGAATCGCATATGCTTCTCCCCTTTTACTCTGCTTCGAATTTATAACCGACACCCCAAACGGTTTTTAAATGCCAGTTTCGGTCTTCGCCTTCGATTTTTTCTCGAATTCTCTTGATATGCACATCCACCGTCCGAGAATCTCCAAAAAATTCATACCCCCAGATTTCATCCAGCAGTTGGTCTCTGGTAAATACCTTATTGGTGTTCTTGGCAAGAAAATATAATAGTTCAAATTCTTTAGGCGGCATATCAATCTTTTGGTCATCTAAAGAAACTTCGTAGGTAGACTGATTGATTTTCAATCCGCCAAAGCACAATTCCTCATCTTTTTCTTCCTCAACAAAACCGGCACTGCGCCGCAACACCGCTTTCATCCTTGCAAGCAACTCCTTGAGTTCAAAGGGTTTTACCATATAATCATCTGCCCCCAACTCCAACCCTAAGACCTTATCAAAGGTTTCCCCCTTGGCCGTCAGCATAATAATCGGGGTATTATCTATGGCACGAATCTCTCGGCAAACCTGCCAACCGTCTTTAATAGGAAGCATAACATCCAGAAGCACCAAATCCGGAGATATGCTTTTAAACTTCTCCAGCGCCTGTTGGCCGTTGTTGGCAATGACTGCATGATATCCTTCTTTTTCTACATAGAGTCGAATCAATTCACAGATATTAACCTCATCATCTACAATCAAAATAGTTTGATGTTTCATCATCGGTTCTCCTCCTTACCTAAAGCCTCCATCAAAAGCATGGGCTTTTTTCTAAAATTATTATAGCATATCCTTTTTAAAAAAGATATGAAAAATCTGTAAAGTTTTTCTTTTCCTCAAAACAATTTTTATATAGGTATAAAATAGGCCGTAATATCGTATACTAACATCAAATCACAATAGATTCTAGATTCTGCCTTTTGGGAGGTTTTTATGCATACACACGCCATGTTTCCTACCGCAACGCCTTCAATTCCCAAATTCAAAGGCCGCTCTCACGCCGAACTTCGTGCTATGGCGGCTCTGCAAAATGACTATCAGGCACTTCTTTTAGAAACCAATCGTGCTCTTTCAGAGTTGCAGAATGCGCAAACCAACTTTGATCATCTCCAAAGCCCCAAAACCATCGACGCCTGTATCTACCATATCCGCTCTACCCAAAGTTACTATGAATCTCTCCTGGTTCAACTGGAGCAGTTACAAGACCGTATGAAAAATCTGGCTTCTTCATCAGATTAAAAACAAAGACATATCCCCCCTTTTGGTGCATATATTAAAAAGGGGGTGATCTTTTGAAAAAAATAAATTGGAAACTATTCCTTCTCTGTCTGGCAATTCCGCTGGCTGTCGGCGGACTTTCTGCTGCGTTGACCCAAAACAGCATGGAAATCTTTCAAACCCTGAACAAACCGCCGCTCTCTCCACCGGGTTGGTTGTTTCCCGTTGTCTGGACGATTCTCTTCCTTTTAATGGGAACGGCATCTTATCTGGTTCTCTCCTCAGGCAAGGATTCATCTGTCATTCGTCCGGCACTTCTGGTCTATGGACTGCAACTTTTGGTGAATTTTTTCTGGTCTATTTTCTTCTTTTCGCAAAACGCCTATCTCTTTTCCTTTATCTGGCTTGTTTTGCTATGGTTCCTGATTGTGATTACCACCGTTTTGTTTTATCGAATCTCAAAACCTGCGGGTTTGCTTCTTCTTCCCTATCTCCTTTGGGTTACCTTTGCAGGATATCTAAATCTGGCCATTTATCTTCTCAATTAACATATATAAAAGCAAAACCCGCCGAAAACAACTCCTTGGTTGTTTTCGGTGGGTTTTTCATCTACACCAGCGAATTGACAGCATCTAACAAATTCCCAAACACAGCCCCAAAAAACATCTCCTTGTCACCGCCGGGAATCCAAGTGTCCCCCTGCTTTACCATGGTAACCGACACATCCTTTGTAACTGTTTCCAACTCTTCTTCTAAAATCTCCGTCATTTGCTCCGCAAGCAGCCCTTGATATTCTTCCTGGGTCATGACAGAAACCTTGGCCTGATAGGCGGCATCTGCCGTCATGGCTGTAATTCTTTTGATGTATTGGTCCATAATTTCTGAAAAGTCCAGCGTAGTAAGTTCTACGGTAAATTTCACATTGGCTCCGTCAATTTTCTCAATTCCGGTTATTCGATACCGCATCTCTTTTAATGTTTCCAACACTTTTTCCAAAAGTTCCTGACGCGCCTTTCCATTGACAAACTGATTCTTTGTATCAAAATCATAGTAACGGCCAACGCCCTCTAATTCCCCGGCTTGAAAAGTCTGCATCATCGTGTCAAATGCTGTCTGTGCCTCCTGGGCTACGCCGCAGCCCGATGCCGATACCGCCAAAATGATCAATAGCAAAATACTCCCAATTCTTTTTCCGATCCGTGCCATGCCATCACCATCTTTCTTTTTTCTTGATTCTATCACAGCCCCCCAAAAATGTCAAATAAAGAGCCCCCTTTTTCTCCCTTTCTCTGTCGTCCATCTTGACAACATTTTCCCGCAGTGATATAATATTCGACGGTTAGACTCCTCTAACCTCACACTATCAAGCAACATTCTTAAAACAAACTGTAAAGGAAGACACGGCTTTCAGCCTTGGAGGTGATTCTTTGCAAACCCAAGAATTAAAAATCGGCGGCATGACCTGTGCGGCCTGTTCGGGACGGATCGAGCGAGTTCTGCAAAAAGCGGATGGGGTTGAACAGATTTATGTCAATTTAACCACTTCGATAGCCACTGTCATTTATCAAGAGGATATCATATCTTCTGAAGAAATCATAAATAGAATCATAAAACTGGGTTTTGAAGCCAAGCCCTTTTCAGAAACCGCCGAGGGTGACAACGGAAAAAGAGAGTTGCAACTACTGCGCCTAAATCTGTTGGTCTCTGTCTTATTAACAACCCCGCTTTTCTTAGGCATGCTTTTAAGTTGGCTTGGCCTTTCTGTCCATCTCCTTCACAATCCCTGGCTGCAACTGATTCTTGCCACGCCGGTTCAATTTATCATTGGATGGCGGTTTTATAAGCACGGTGCTTTAGCCATACGGGCACTTAGTCCCAACATGGACGTATTAATCGCTCTTGGCACCAGCGCAGCCTATTTTTACAGCCTTTATCACGTTTTAGCCGGACATACGGTCCATGGTTCTATGGAGGGTCTATATTTTGAGTCCTCCATGACCGTCATTACCCTCATCTTACTTGGCAAATATCTGGAGGCCCGTGCCGGAGAAAAAACCTCCGACGCCATCCACAAATTGATTGCCCTGCAGCCACAAACCGCCAGACTCTTTAAGGACGGTCTGGAACAGGAAATTCCGCTTGCCGAGGTAGAACCCGGTGATATTTTACTTGTACGTCCCGGCGAGAAAATCCCGGTAGACGGCACGCTGCAAAGCGGAACCGCCTCTGTGGACGAATCCATGCTGACCGGCGAAAGTCTTCCTTGTGACAAGAAAGCAGGGGATGGGGTTTTTTGTGCCTCTGTCAACTTAGCAGGCAGTTTTCTGATGCAGGCAGAGCGCATCGGCAAGGATACCACCCTTTCCCAAATGATCAAACTGGTTCGCAGCGCACAAGGAATCAAGGCACCCATTCAAAAAACAGCCGATAAAGTTTCTGCCATCTTTGTCCCTACGATTTTAGTGATAGCCAGTCTTACCTTCCTCCTTTGGCTGCTTATGGCCAAAAACTTTGAAGCCGCACTTCTTAATGCTGTTTCGGTTCTGGTGATTGCCTGTCCATGCTCCCTGGGCCTTGCAACCCCTACCGCCATTATGGTAGGAACCGGTCTTGGCGCAGAGCATGGCATTCTAATCAAAGGCGGTGAGTATCTGGAGACCGCCCATAAAATCACTACGGTAGTACTGGATAAAACCGGAACTATTACCCAAGGAAAGCCAAAGGTAACCGACCTCCTTCCCCACGCCTGTACAGCCGAAACGCTTTTGTCCGGCACGGCAGCGATAGAAACCTATTCCGAACACCCTCTGGCACGCGCCATTTGTCAATTTGCCAAAGAACAGACCCTTTCTCTGCCACAGGCAGAGGACTTTTCCTCTTTAACCGGCATGGGCGTTTCGGGTCGGATTAAGAATCAAGTCTGGTATATCGGAACCCGTTCCCTTATGGAACAATGCGGTATTGATTACGGAGTCTTGGAAGAGCAGGCAACCGAGTTAGAATCCACCGGAAAAACAGTGATGTTTATCGGTTGCGAAAAAAACTTCCTAGGATTATTGGCCGTGGCCGATACCATAAAACCAACCTCTGCAGAAGCGATTTGGCAACTGCAACAACTCGGTTGCCAGGTGTATATGCTTACCGGCGACAACACTGCAACCGCAGAGTTTATTGCCCGCCAAGCCGGTATTAGCCGGGTATTTGCACAGGTTCTGCCGGATAACAAATCCCGCATTATTGCCGGATTGCAAGCAGAAGGCAAGGTGGTTGCCATGGCAGGAGACGGCATCAACGATGCACCGGCTCTGGTAACCGCAGACATTGGCTTCGCCATGGGCGGCGGCACCGATATTGCCATGGAATCCGCTTCCATCACCTTGATGCGGGATGACTTGTTGCTGATTCCGTCGGCTATCCGTCTTTCTAAAAAAACTATGCAAAAAATTCGCCAAAACCTTTTCTGGGCATTTATTTATAACGCCATCGGCATCCCCTTTGCCGCATTGGGCTTTTTAAATCCTATTCTGGCAGGGGCAGCCATGGCATTTAGTTCGGTATCGGTCGTAACCAACTCCCTGCTTCTCAAACGTTACCGCCCGGAAAAATTTCCATCTACCAAGAAAGGAGTATGCGTATGAAAACAGAATCCATTTATATTGAAGGAATGGCTTGCCAACACTGTGTGGCCTCCGTTACTGCCGGTCTGGAATCTTGCAACGGCGTCAACGCTGTCCGGGTCTCCTTAGAGGAAAAACTGGCCGAAGTAACTTATGACACCGACCTTGTTAGTCGGGATGCCTTGATTTCTGTCATCGAGGACTTGGGCTTTGATGCAAGATAAAAAATGAAATCGACAAAAGGATCTGCAAATCGCAGACCCTTTTTGTTTTTTATATTTTCTTCCAAAATATTCATTGGATAAATTTTGACCTGTTGCAAATAATATGGATGTAATTTCAGTTTATAAAGGAGCATTGATCAATGAAAGCAACGGGAATAGTCAGAAGAATTGACGACCTTGGTCGTATTGTAATACCAAAAGAAATCCGTCGCACTTTACGCATCCATGAGGGCGACCCATTGGAAATTTTTACCGAAAGCGACGGTACCGTGATTTTTAAAAAATATTCGCCTATTGGCGAGTTGGGAGAGTTCGCTTCCCAATACGCAGAGTCCTTATCCAAAACAACCGGCATTCCGTCCTGCATTACCGACAAGGACAATGTCATCGCTGTATCCGGCATCCCCAAAAAGGAACTTCGGGAAAAAAAGGTGTCCAGCGATTTAGAACGGGTTATGGCATCAAAAACTGTCTTTTTAGCCAACCCCGGTGATAAAACGATCCGGATTTTAGATGACAATGATCAATATGATGCCGGCGTCGTCGCCCCCATTATCTTTGAAGGTGACAGCATCGGCTCGGTTATCTTCCTCGCAGATTCCGGCAATCCCATCGGCGAACTGGAAAGTAAATTGGCCGAAACAGCCGCCGGTTTTCTGGGCAGAACCATGGAATAAAAACTTTTCTCCGCCACAAAACCTCTCCTACCCCTTTTCGGACTCCCCGCAAAGGGGTTTTTTCTTTTATGTTCTTCCCCGACTTACAGAAACCCTTGTAAAACACCATTGACATTTCAGAAAAAAAGTTTAGAATAAAAGAGAGTTTTTGTCAAAATATGTTGCTTCTTATCGAAAAAATGGCGCGCTAGAAAAAAATGTTAAATTTTTCCAAAATTTTTCTTAAAATCTATTGACAAAATTTGTAAATTAAGTTTATAATCTAGATATTCGCAGAAAACGATATAAAAAATGAACAAAGGAGTGCAAACAATGCAGGAAAATGGAACGACAAAAATTAGAGTTTTAATTGCAGATGACAACAGAGAATACGTTGAGGTACTCTGTTCTTACATGAAACAGGATCGTCGCATCGAAGTAGTGGGATGTGCCTATGATGGGTTGGAGGCCATCAATATGCTTCGGATGACAAATCCGGACATTTTGATTTTAGACATGGTCATGCCGAATTTAGACGGCATTGGCGTATTGGAACGAATGCAAAATCTCCATCTTAAAAAAACACCTAAGGTTCTGGTCGTTAGCGCGGTTCTCAATGACAGCATTGCCGCTAAAACCATTACCCTTGGTGCAGAGTATTTTATGTTAAAACCTATCAATTTTGATGTTCTCATCAATCGAATCACCATGTTCTCCAAAGAAGACGAGAAAAAAATTACCGAATTTCGGTCTCAAGAAGTTCGAAAACTCCCTCAGCCCAATACCAACGACATTGAAACTATGGTTACCGATATTATTCACGAAATTGGAATTCCGGCACATATCAAAGGCTATCAGTATTTGCGTCACGCCATTATGATGGTGGTTAACGATTTGGATATCATTAATTCCATTACCAAGGAATTATATCCCACCGTGGCCAAGGATTTTAATACCACCCCCAGTCGTGTAGAACGTGCCATCCGCCACGCCATTGAAGTGGCTTGGGACCGTGGTGACACCGAGGTTCTAAACTCCTTCTTTGGTTACACCATTGCCAACTCCAAGGGCAAGCCTACCAACTCGGAGTTTATTGCCATGATTGCCGATAAACTAAGATTGCAAATCAAAAACGCCTCCTAAACTTCCATTTGATGATCATGATTTAGAAACACGAAAAAATGACCGCTCTTTGGGCGGTCATTTTGATTGCAGCGTAGTTTGCTGCGACGTGGCGTCGCTAAGAGGATTTGAACCTCCGGCCTACCGCTTAGGAGGCGGTCGCTCTATCCAACTGAGCTATAGCGACAAATCTTTCATACGTTAGAACTTTTTTATCATACGCCTTTTCCTCTCTTTTGTCAAGAAAAATCCTGCTCCGTAAATGTCCTGTCTTAGAAAAATTTAGAAAATATTAAGATTTGCTTTATAGAAAAGATAGACCCTTACCTTATCATAAGTATTGTCAAACCGAAGTGTCACTTCTTTCCGGGAAGGCGGGGCGCAGCCTTTTCCGGTCTAACCTTTGCGCCGGAAAGGAACTGTGTACTATGAAATACATATCCAAAAAGCGATATCTAAAAACCACTATTGTCTTTGTGGCCGGCATAGTTTTATTGACCGCCGGCGTATTTGCCAACTACGAAAACGCCGGCGGATACAGCGTTTGCAAAAACGCCCTGAAAAGTCTTCTTTTTGAAACCAACTATACTGCAAAGTTGGAAATGGAAATCAAACTGGACGATACTCTTTTGGCTGCCACTGAGAACATATTCATGCGAAACAGCGGGGCTGATATCTACCGATATTCCTCTGCCACCGAAACCGAATTAACCAGCGATGGCCAATATAAGAAAAATTGCCAAGAAAATTATTACATGCAAAATGGCTCTTTGAGCACCCACCAAGCGGCCAACGGCGAAACCAACAGTTACTTCCATACTTATGACGAAGGATATCCCTACCCGCGTCGGGATGACGGTGCTGCTATCAGTCCGGATGACACCACATCCCAAAAAGTCATTACCTTTGTAGAAAAGTTAGGGGATGCCATCATCGGTGATTTGAAAAATAGTTTTGTCCAGACGGAATCTAGGGACGGCAACCGAACCTACCAAATGATGCTAACCGGCGACCAACTCCCCGACTGGGCATCCTCTGGTCTCTCCTTGCTGGCAACATCCTTTAGAGAAGATGTAGAAACCTCTCGAAGATATCGTTTGGAGCATCCGGAAATTTTCCAAGACTATACAACCGAACTCGATGACCGCCTATACGACGCTTTGTTTTGCGGTGCAGAACCGATTCTAAAGAGTGTGGATGCCGTCCTGCAGATCGATGCAAAGAACCATCCCGTTTACGGCACCGCCTCTTTAAGTCGGATCGTAGCCATGTC
>JAZRPL010000114.1:0-1522 GCA_045649245.1 Ructibacterium sp. | reverse complement strand
GTAGTTATTTCTAATTCTCCTCTATCGGATGGTTCTACTTTTTTAGCAACCTCAGAAACTCCTTTAGGATAAAAATATAACCCTGTAATAGCAAAATTAGATTTAGGATGTTTAGGTTTCTCTTCTACTGATACTACATAAGTACCAGATTCAGATTCATCTATCTCCATAATACCAAATCTTTCAGGATCTCTTACTTGGTTACCAAATATAGTAGCAAATCCATCTTCAGCATTCTTCATAGCATCAGATAATAAATTATTAAATCCACTTCCGTAGAAAATATTATCTCCTAATACCAATGCCACATTATCGTCTCCAATAAACTCTTCCCCAATAATGAATGCCTCCGCCAATCCCCGGGGTTCTTCCTGAATGGCATAGGTGATGGAAATACCCAGTTTGCTTCCGTCGCCGAGCAGTTCTTCATACATCGGAGTATCCACCGGAGTAGAAATCACCAGAATTTCCCGAATCCCCGCCAACAAAAGGGTAGACAAGGGATAATAAATCATCGGTTTGTCATAAATGGGCAACAGTTGTTTGGACACAATCTTGGTCATGGGATACAGTCGGGTTCCCCGGCCGCCCGCTAAAATGATACCTTTCATTTTTTTCACCTCTTATTTCAAAATACAATCACAAATTCTATCAACTTCCTCTTGGGTTAAATCTGCATAGAGAGGCAAGGTCAACACTTGTTCCGCCACCCGCTTGGCAACCGGTGTTGGCTGAACAGCAAATTTCCCTTCATAACAAGCAAAGGAACTGGTAAGAGGATAAAAATACTTTCTAGCAAAGATTCCCTCATCTGCAAGTGCCTCTGCCACCTCGTCGCGGGATTTCCCAAACAGTTCTTTGTCAAAGATAACAGGGAAGTAAGCATAGTTATCACTCACACCTGCCTGAGGACGCCACGGGGTCAACCCTCTCACCCCTTCCAGCCGGTTAAGATAATACTCTACCGCCGCTTTCCTCTTTGCAATTTCCCCATCCACATGATTCAAATTACAAAGTCCCATCGCCGCCTGAAACTCGTTCATCTTCGCATTGCCGGCAACCTCGGGATAATACTCACTGTTTGCCATACCAAAGTTCTTTTGTATCTGCAATTTTTGTGTTAAGTCATGGTCGGCATATGTAACACATCCGCCCTCAATGGTGTTAAACACCTTGGTCGCATGGAAGGAAAACATGGAGGCATCTCCAAAATCTCCGATTCCCCGCTCCCCGACACGCACGCCAAAAACATGGGCAGCATCATAAATAACCTTTAGATTGTGTTTGTTTGCAATGGCTTCTATTTTCCCCACATCACACACATTCCCATAAACATGCACCGCCAAAATGGCAGAAGTTTTTTCGGTAATCAACGCCTCAATTTTATCGGCATCTATGGTATAATCCTTCGAGTTGATATCACAGAACACCGGTGTCAGTCCGCATCTGACAATTGCCTGCGTGGTTGATGCAAAGGTAAACGGCGTGGTAATTACCTCTCCCTGGATATCAAGAGAATCAA
>JAZRPL010000113.1:0-3106 GCA_045649245.1 Ructibacterium sp. | reverse complement strand
CATTATACCACACTCCCCCGCCCCACGCAACAAAAAAAGACGAGGAAAAGGAGGGGGCAAAAGTATATTCCGAAAATTTTATACTAAAATAGTAGTACATTCCCGTTGACAAAACATGATACAAGTGCTAAAATAACAATAATCTAGTTAAAAGTAGCGATTTTAACTAGATTACCACCCAAATGATAGACAAATCCATTCTTTTACAGGGAGGATAACCATTATGGATTACCTTTTATTATCAAACTTGTTTTATCAAGATAAAAATCAATACCAAGCATTATATGAAAAAAGAATCTCCTCGGAATCAACCTATGTTTTACCCATAAAAATCGGCGAACACAAAGCATTTTATTGCTTGTGCCCCCAAATACACCAAATTAGTATGCAGATTATGGCGTTGGACAAACAAATTTCCCACACAAGAACCCTACTTCCCGAGGCCGCACTGGTTCAATTTGCCAACAAATGCTTAATTGATGAAATTAAACTAACCAATGATATAGAAGGGGTTTACAGTACAAGAAAAGAACTTACCGCAGTGCTTGGTGAAATGGGTGGGAAAGCCAAAAAGAAGCGGTTCTATGGATTGATTAACAAATACCAAATGTTAACCGACGACCACGAATTCCCCCTAAACACCTCCACCGACATTAGAGAAATTTATAACGATTTGGTTTTCAAAGAGGTTGCGGAAGACAGTATTGACAATGTTCCCGACGGGGAAATTTTCAGAAAAGATATGGCCGAGGTTACAACGCCAACCCAAAAGGTAATCCACCGTGGCGCTTATCCTGAAACAAAAATCATTCAACTTATGGAACAAGCACTGAACATTTTAAACCAAAAAGAAATCCCTGTGCTCATCAGAATTTCAATATTCCATTATCTTTTTGGATACATTCACCCCTTTTATGACGGAAACGGAAGAACTTCTCGTTTTATCAGCAGTTATCTTCTTTCCAAAAACTTTGAATTTCTAATTGGGTTTCGCCTTTCTTACACAATAAAAGCACATATTAAAGAGTATTACCATGCTTTTGAAGAATGTAACAATGCTAAAAATTTGGGAGACCTAACCCCCTTCATCATTATGTTTTTAAATATTATTTTGGAATCCTTTAAAAACTTAAACGATGCTTTAAATAAAAGAACCGCTTTACTGGGAAAATTCTCCCAAATTTTGAAAGAAAAGGAAGATCTATCCTTAGAACTGAAAAACTTTGCTTTTATTTTACTTCAAGTTTCTTTGTTCTCCAATGAAGGGATTAAAAAAAAACAATTGGGTGCCCAATTAAAAATCAGTGAATCAACCGTAAATAAACGCTTGGGCAAACTAAGGGAAAAAGGCCTGTTAATGGAAGAAACCTGCAAACCCGCTAAATATTTATTGGATTTGAATGGGTTGTCATAAAAAAGGAAAACGCTGTGCAATTTTTTTGCACAGCGTTTTTGCTTTTTCAAAATTCCATTATTTTTGAATGGGCTCACCGGTCATGGGGTCAAAGTTCATGGGGGCTTGTGCGGGTGCAGCAGGAGCCACAGGAGCAGCGGGTGCCACGGGTGCAGCGGGTGCTACGGGTGCAGCGGGTGCTACGGGAGCAACCACTTTAGGACGGTTCAACATTTTGTCCAACAAACCGCACCAACCAAAACCAACAGCCAATAAAATCAAAGCGGTAATTACAAAGAACAAGCCGCCCATTACGTTCAAGTTTTGAATCAAGGTTTGCACATTGTTACCGGTGCGAGCAGCAGCATTTTGAATGCCGGTGTAAGCATCGCCACCGTAAGATTGGGTGGAAAGATAACGGCCACCGTCTAAGGTAAAGCAAACAACTGCAAAAACCAAAGCCAATACGCCAATGCCCATTAAAATGTACCCTAATAATTGTTTTTTCTTATCCATTTTTCATACCTCCAAATAGTTTACTACAGTGTACCATACTTCCTGACCAAAAACAAGAAGAAAGCCTATTTTTTGGAAATTCATTTACCGAAGTCCCAATAAATCATAAACCGTTTTAGCCTTTCCCGGGAAAAAGTAAAGGTCAATCCCCCCAGCACCGTCGGACAAATGAATCCCTTTGGTAATAAACGAAGTTTTGGTAGCTAAGGTTTTGGAACGGTCAAAAACGGCAACCTTTCGAAACCAATATTTGATGATATATTCCTTTTGAGTTACCAGCAATTTTCCGCCATTCACCATAAATATGGAATTGGATTTTTGATAACAGGCTAAGAAGAATTTTTGCATTTTATCACCGCCTCCTGTTTTGTTTGTTATTTTCTTTGGCTGTATTGATAGATGCAATCAAAATTCGTTTTATTTCCAAACAATCCTCAAGTAAAGAACCACTCATTTTATCATCAATATATTCAGACATATTAAGTAATTTTATCCAATATTCTGTTTCGGCGGTTTCTTTCAATGCAATATGCATTTTAGAAACAAAATCAGCGGGACTTTGACCGTAATTTGCTTCATTAATATTGGCGCCAATGCTTGTGCCACTGCGAATGATTTGTTTTGCAATGGTTAGTCCTTTTTTATTCTTTATTAAAAAATCGTGCAATTTAATAATTCTCGCCGCAAAAGAAATTGATTTATCGATTAAAATATTTTCTTTCATCCAACCACTTCCTTTATTAATATCATAGCACAACCTATAAATTAAGTCAAAATTATTCATTATTCATCAGCAAAGCGGCTTCATTCTTCATTATTCATTGGAAAATCCGTTCTCTTTTAATGAATAATGAATGATGAATAATGAAAAATGAATAATACAAACAAAAAATCCGTCCACTTTCGTGAACGGATTTTCGTTTGGAGCTGCTAACCAGATTCGAACTGGTGACCTCATCCTTACCAAGGATGTGCTCTACCACCTGAGCCATAGCAGCATATAATGGCGACCTGGATGGGGCTCGAACCCACGACCTCTAGCGTGACAGGCTAGCGTTCTAACCAGCTGAACTACCAGGCCGTGCCGATTGACGCTTGATTATTATATCCAAGCAAGGGGAATTTGTCAAGACTTTTTTCTAAAAAAATCGAAAAAAATATAAATATACAAAAAACAGACTTTCAAAAAAGTGCAGG
>JAZRPL010000112.1:0-8701 GCA_045649245.1 Ructibacterium sp. | reverse complement strand
GCCTTTAAGCAGTTCAAAATCTTACCGCGAATGGGGATAATGGCCTGAAATTCGCTATCGCGCCCCAGCTTACAAGATCCCAAGGCCGAATCACCCTCTACGATATAGACTTCGCGGCGGGTTACGTCTTTGCTTCGGCAGTCCACAAATTTCTTGACCCGATTTGCCACATCCAAAGAACCGCCCAGTTTTTTCTTCACATTAATTCTGGTTTTTTCTGCGGTCTCTCGACTGCGCTTATTGACCAGAACCTGTTCGCATATTTTTTCTGCATCCATTTTATTTTCGATAAAATAGATACTCAGTTGTTCCCGCAGGAATTCGGTCATAGCATCCTGGATAAATTTGTTGGTAATGGCTTTTTTGGTTTGGTTGGCATAACTGGTTGCCGTGGAGAAGGAGTTGCTGACTAAAATCAAACTATCCTCAATATCCGAGAACTGGATTTTACTCTCGTTCTTTGTGTATTTGTTATTTTGCTTTAAGTATTGGTCAATGGCAAAGACAAAAGCGTTTCGTACCGCCTTGTCCGGAGAGCCTCCGTGCTCTAAGAAACTGGAATTGTGGTAATACTCCAGGGCGTTTAGAGTGTTGTTGAAACAGAACGCAAAGGACATCCGCACTTTGTATTCCGGCATATCCTCCCGATCACGGCCTTTGCGTTCTGCGTCTATGGCATAGATGGCGGTAAGTTCTTTGCCTTGACTAAGTTCTTTGGCGTAGTCAATGATTCCATTTTCATAGAAATATTCGAAGGTTTCAAACTGCCCCGGGGATGTTTCGTTTTTTAGAACAAAACGCAGTCCGGAGTTGACGACAGCCTGACGTTTTAATACATCTTGGTAAAATTCCAGAGAGATGTTGATGTCGGTAAAGACCTCTAAGTCCGGCTTCCAACGAATCCGACTGCCGGTATGGCGATGACGGAATGCGGTTTTTTCCAGACCGCCGATGTTTTTGCCCTTCTCAAAATGCAGATTGAATTTAGACCCGTCTCGCAGGATTTCCACATCCATGTACTCTGAACTATATTGTGTAGCACAGGCGCCAAGACCGTTTAGTCCTAAAGAATATTCATAATCTCCGCCGGCGTTGTTTTGGTATTTGCCACCGGCATAAAGTTCACAAAAGACCAGTTCCCAGTTATACTTTTTCTCTCTTTCATTGTATTCCACCGGAATGCCGCGACCAAAGTCTTCTATTTCGATGGACAGATCAAGAAAACGGGTAACATGAATGGTTGTGCCGTAACCCTCCCGTGCCTCGTCGATGGAGTTGGAGAGGATTTCAAACATAGAATGTTGACAACCCTCAATGCCGTCCGACCCGAAAATAACAGCAGGCCGTTTCCGGACACGGTCCGCACCCTTTAGAGAGGAAATGCTGGAATTATCATAAGTTTTTGCAGCCATTGCCAAAACCTCCAAAAGCCGGCGTACAAAAAATGTATACCGGCAGAATTCTCCTTGTTGTCAAGGGATGATAAGAAAAACCCCTTTACTGGATATTCTACCACAAAATATTGCGGTTGTCAAAGGTTCTTATAACAAAAGATAGGGCAAGGTCGGTGTTTTATTCCGGCCCTGCCCCATTCTTATAGCATAGGAGTTGGTGTTAGAGTAACTGTGGGTTTTGGTTAATGGTGTATTCGTTGTTTAGCACTACCCAATTTTGCGGAAATTCTCGCATAGAATTCCAGTAGCCAAGGCCAATGAGACCATATTCCCGGGCCAAGTCTAATTTGGCTTGGATGCTGCGTGCATCCTCGAACCAAACCTCGTGGAGAAGTCCGTCGTTATCGGTATAGCGGAACCAAGGAGATTTTGCGACTTCGTCAAACTGAATTTCTGCTCCGTAGCGGCGTGCCAGATCGACGGCCTCTACGGGGGAGAGGGACGGTGCACCGGGGTTTCCTGCTTGATAGGGCAGCGTCCAGTTGTAGCCATAGGTGGGAATCCCAAGGAAAAGTTTGTTTCTGGAAATGCGTGTCAGGGCATAATCCACCACTCTGCGAACGTTTTGGATAGGAGCAACGGCTAGGGGAGGACCAAAGGTATACCCCCATTCGTAAGTCATTAAAAGCACCCCATTGGCGGCTGCGCCGATGCCGGCGTAGTCGTGGCCCTCGTATAAAACACCGCGCTGGGTATCGCTGGTTTTGGGGGCTAAGGCAGAGAGGAGGGGGAGACCAAGGGGATTTAGGCGGAGCCGGAGATTTTGCAAGAAGGTAATATAATCATAGCGTTCTTCCGGATAGATGAACTCAAAATCCACATCTACGCCCAAAAATCCTTTGGTTTGTACCGTCTGAAGAATTTCTTCAATGAGTTGTTCCTGTTTTGCAGGGTTATTAAAAATAAGGCTGGCACGTTCGTTGCTAAAGTTTCCGTATTCGGTAAGAGTGGATAAATGTAAGAGAGGTTTGGATTCGTATTCTGCCGTTGTTTCCAGAAGGATGGCGTCTTGCAGATCCAGTAGGTTTCCTGTGGCGCTAATGCCATAAGTAAAGGGTGTAAAATAAGAAAGAAAAGGAAGTTGTTCCCGCAGAAGACCGGTGTCTATGTAAGGATAGGCATAACTGTTGGTAATGAAAGTTCCCTTGGAGCCTTGGTTTTGATAGCGGATAATCAGTTCCATGCCCGGACGGAGAACGGGGAGGCCTCCTAACTTGTAATTGTTTCGGAATAGTTGATAAACGGAGACGTTATAGGTCGTTGCAATGCTGTATAGGGTTTCGCCTGATTGGACTATATGAATGATTTCCGGTAACTGCACCACAATCGCCTGTCCTACCACCAAGGTGTCCTCCGGACGCAATCCGTTGTCGGCCAGCAGGTTTTCTAAGTTTACCCCATACTGTGCAGCAATGGCGGAGATGGTGTCGCCGGCTTTTACGATATGAATTATCATCTGCTTCCCTCCTGATTTGTTCTATCATATATATATACAAACCAAGAGAAAATATGCAAAAAGTCCATTTTACTTGACCCCAATATGATGGTGGAGGAGTAAATTGTGAATCCGTTCAAACAGCAGACCAACGGCAAACCATAAGGGCGCATAGTCAAGACGAATGACTCCTAAAATGGAGGTGGGAGAAGTATAATGCCAAGCCTGAATTCCCAGAAATTTAAAAAGGATGCCGCTGAGAAATTCAATGGAAAAAATCAGAACAGTCCAGATACAGCCCCGCAAGAACCAGTGAAGTTCTCCAATCCAAGCGTGGATTGGTTCCAGCAAAAAAACGGCCGCCCCATAGACGAAAAACATCCATATCGAGGTGTGGCCTACCAAATTTCGGCTTCCGCTGGTAAGAGAGGTCAAGCCGGTCCAAAGAATTTCTATGTTCCAACCTAATAGTCCGTAAATAATATATCGTATCAGCATGGAGTTAGTATGGAGCGGGATAGAAAAATTATGTAACAAAATAAAAATTTATAAAAAAAGCAGCGGCAAAAGCCGCTGCGAAAATGATTCGATTAATCAGATGTATAAGGCATCAAAGCAATCTGTCTTGCTCTCTTAATAGCAACAGTAAGTTGTCTCTGATGTTTTGCACAACAACCGCTGATTCTTCTGGGAAGAATCTTAGCACGCTCGGTAACATATCTTCTCAGTTTTGCAACATCTTTATAATCAATATGGTCAACCTTGTCTACGCAAAAAGCACATACTTTTCTCTTGGATCTTCTTGCTCTCGGTCTGTCATTTCTTCTTTCTTCAGCCATCTTTGTTCGCCTCCTTTAAATCAAATTAAAACGGAAGGTCATCGTCGGTATCCAGTAAGGGGGTAAAAACCTCTTCCACCGGATTGTCCGGAAAAGCAGGAGCCGCCGATGCTGTCGGCGCTGCTTTGGCAGAAACACCGCTGTCGCCGTCTTGGGCACGCTTGCTCTCGCCAAAACTAACCTCGCTTGCAACAACTTCGGTTGCATAATTTTTCTTTCCGTCCTGACCTTCCCATGTTCTGGTCGCGATACGACCAATGACAATGATCATCCTGCCCTTGGAAAAATAATTGCTGACAAATTCAGCAGTCTTGTTCCAAGCGACACAGTTTACAAAGTCGGTTTGCCGCTTTTCTCCATATCCATTATCAATGGCGATAGAAAAACTGCAAACAGGAGTTCCTGCACCGGTATGGCGCAACTCCGGGTCCCGTGTGAGTCTGCCCATTAAAATTGCCTTGTTAATCATAGACTAGTCCTCCTCACGTTTGATGACGATGTCACGGATAATACCATCAGTAATGCCGTAAACACGCTCCAATTCAACAGGGAAATCAGGTTTTGATTTAAAGTTTACCAAAACATAATAGCCTTCTGTCAAATCATTGATCGGGTAAGCGAGTCTGCGTTTGCCCCATTCGTCAATGCTTTCAATCTCGCCGTGCTTTTCGATCAATGACTTAAACTTCTCAACCAAAGATGTAATCTCCTCTTCGGTTTTTGTTGCATCAACCACAAAAATGGTCTCATACTTGTTGATAACTTCTGTCATGATTCAGTCACCTCCTTCTGGACTTTGACCCTTGACCATATCAAGAGTAAGGATTTGTTTAACAACTTAAGTATTATAGTATAGATTTTTTAAATTGTCAAGCATAAATCCCCAATTTTTTCATAGGTATGAATAAGACAAAACGAGCCATTGTCCAAAGACAAGCCTTGTGAAAGGAGAGTTACCTATGAAACGCTTTATATTGGGACTGATTCTGCTTTGCAGTGCCATACTTTTTATTCCGGCAGCAACCCTTTCCCTTTTTGACGGGTGGGGAAATGAGACGCTTTTGCCGGTTTCTGTCATGCCGGCGGATGCGGAGAGCGGAGATGCTATTACCATGGCAGTTATGCCGGAAGATTATACTGTTACCGTCTATCTTGTGTCTACGGGGGAAACAGTAACGATGGATTTTGAAGAGTATATTGCCGGCGTTTTGGGTGAGGAGATGCCGCCGGGTTTTTTGAGCGAAAGCCTTAAGGCACAGGCTGTGGCGGCACGAAGTTATATTCTTAGTAAGATTGCCGGATATATGGAATCCGGCATCCCAAAGAACCATCATGGTGCCCTGCTTTGCACGGACTATACCCATTGCAGGACATGGCGGCCCTTGGAGGAGAGCAAACAGGAGTGGGAACTTAAAACGGCCGATGACCATATGGAAAAGATCCAAAAGGCGGTGCAGGATACCCGTGGGGAATATCTGGTTTATGACAATAAGGTGGCCAAGGCGTATTTTCATAAAATAAACAGCGGAAGAACCGAGGATATAGAGGATGTTTGGGGGGTCAGTTTGCCCTATTTGCAATCGGTGGATAGTCCGGGAGATCGCCGTGCGGATGGTTATCGAAGCCGGGTTTTTTATCCCAAAGAGGCTTTCTTTACGGTATTGCGGGGACTGCGGCCTAAACTGCAATTGCCGGAGAATCTGGAAGATGGCGCAATTTCTGCAAAACATCATGAAGGCGGCAGTGTAGAGGCGGTAGAACTCTTTGGAGAGAGTTTTTCCGGCAAAGAAATAAAGGAGGCTTTTGGCCTTCGAAGTATGGCGTTTTCTCTGCAGTTTCAAGAGGGGAAGGCGGTGTTTGATGTAAAAGGGTATGGCCATGGTGTTGGCATGAGTCAGTTTGGTGCGAATAAAATGGCGGAAGAGGATAAGGGGTATCAAGAGATTTTACAACATTATTATAAAGGGGTACAGTTGGCCTGCCTTTATCAAAAAGCATAAAAAAGTTCTATAAAGTTTGTGAATTTTTTCCGGAAAATTTTCTAAAAACTATTTGAAAAGAAAAACGTCTTGTGATACAATAAAATTGCAGATTTATGAAAAAAAATGATGAATTTGCAAATTTTATGTAAAGGGGTTAAAAAATGAACGGGTTAGAAAAAATCTTTAAGATCAAAGAACGCGGGAGCAGTGTCCGCACAGAGATTATTGCCGGTATCACCACATTCTTGGCTATGGCGTATATTCTGGCGGTAAATCCAAGTTACCTATCGGCAGCCGGTATTCCTGCAGGTGCAGTTTTTTCGGCAACGGCTATCTCTGCAGCCATTGCGACACTCTGTATGGCATTTTTTGCGAATTATCCGGTAGCCTTGGCGTCCGGCATGGGTTTGAATGCGTTTTTTGCATTTACAGTTTGCGGTAGCATGGGTTATCCGTATCAAGTTGCTTTAACGGCAATTTTTATCGAAGGTATTATCTTTATGATTCTTTCGCTATTTAAATTCCGTGAAGCGTTGGTAAATAAAATTCCTAATAATTTGAAATTTGGTATCACAGCAGGCATAGGTTTATTTATTACAATCATTGCACTGATTAATGCAAAGATTGTTGTTTCTGATCCTGCAACGACCGTTGCACTGGGCAATCTTGCCTCTCCCGGTGTTGTTCTTGCCCTGGTGGGTCTTTTGGCCATTGGTGTTCTTGAACACTTTAAAGTTCCGGGTGGTATTCTTTTAGGTATCATTATTACCTGGATTTTGGGTATCCTCTCTGAACTTTGCGGATGGTATGTTCCAGATCCTGCAGCCGGTATTTATTCGGTCATTCCCGCTTTCTCGACAGATGCATTTGCTGCACCGTTATTCTTTGACTTTGACTTTGGTTTTATCGTAAAGAATGCGCCGGCATTTATTCTTGTGGTATTTACATTCCTTTATACGGATATCTTTGATACCGTTGGAACCCTGATTGGCGTAGCGGAAAAAGGAGACCTTTTGGATGAAGAAGGAAAACTTCCTAAGGCCGGCGGCGCTTTGATGGCTGATGCTGTTGGTACCGTTGTTGGTGCCTGCCTTGGTACTTCTACGGTTACAAGTTATGTTGAATCCAGCGCGGGTGTTGCTGCGGGAGGAAAGACTGGTCTCTCTTCTGTTGTAACGGCAATCTTGTTCTTGATTTCTCTTGTTTTGGCACCCGTATTTACTGCGATCCCCGGCTTTGCTACAACCCCGGCGATGCTGTATGTTGGTCTTTTGATGCTTTCTTCTGTGAAGAAAGTTAGTTTTGACGGCGATGTGGCAGATACCATTGGTGCATTCCTGGCAATCATCATGATGCCCCTTACTTATTCTATTGCAAATGGTATTATGTTTGGTATGCTGGCTTGGGTTGTTCTTAAGATTTTGATCGGTAAAATTAAAGATGTCAGCGGAATTATGTGGGTTTCTGTAGCATTGTTTGTTGCATATATTGTTTTAAAAGTTATGGGCCTTGCATAAACTGTTTAAGGACATTTGTTAAAGGAGCATTGGTAGCATGGATAAGCATTACACAATAGAAGTTGCAGGAGTGCAAAGAGATTTGCCGCTTTGTAGAGTGAATGATGATTTGTATATCGCTGCTTTCATTATGTTTGGGGATGTAGAAATTACCCAAAAATCAGCAGAGGCACTTTTGGCAGTAGCGCCGGAATTTGATGTTTTAATCACGGCTGAATCAAAAGGTATTCCGCTTTTGTATGAAATGGCAAGGCAGTCGGGGAACAACTATTACATTGTTGCCCGCAAAGGTCCTAAACTTTACATGAAAGATGTCGTGAGTACCAACGTTGATTCTATTACCACAGACCATGTGCAGACACTTTGTATCGGTTCTGATGAAGCAAAGGCTATGCGCGGGAGAAGAGTGCTTATTGTAGATGATGTTATCAGCACAGGAGAATCACTTGCTGCGCTGGAAACGCTGATTGAGCAGGTCGGCGGCAACATTGTTGGTAAAATGGCAGTCCTTGCAGAAGGCGATGCTATCAGCAGAAAGGATATTGCATATCTTGCTCCGCTTCCGCTATTTGATGGGGATGGAAACCCCATAGAATAGCCAAAATAAAAATTCTAATAACGGCTGAAATTTTTCAGCCGTTATTTTTATTCTTAGAATAAAAAGGTATTGATTTTAAGGCTATATTGGTTGAAAGATTTTGAAGAATATGGTAGAATAGATTTAACGCAAGTTAAATCTATTCAGCTAAATTCGCGTTCCGCGAGCTAAATGTGCTTTGCACGCTAAATTACTTCGTAGCTAAATTGACCTTGCGGTCAGCTAAAAGGCGAATTTAATTTAGCTGTTTTGAAAAAACAATTTAGCTATGGAGCGAAGCGGAATAATTTAGCTTTGCAACTTGTTGCAAAATTTAGCTAAAAGAAATTGATAGGATGTGAGTGTGTGGCGGAAAGCATAATGCTTGTCAAATCAAAAGATTTTGCGGTTGAAATAATAAATATGTGTAAAAACATAAAAGAAACTAAAAGAGAAAGTGTATTAACAAATCAGCTTATGCGCTCCGGAACTTCAATCGGAGCTAATATTCACGAATCAAAATATGCTCACGGAACGGCAGATTTTATTTCAAAAATGCAAATAGCATTAAAAGAATGTTATGAATCTGAATATTGGTTAGAGCTTTTAAACAGAACGGGATATGTTGATGATGTACAGTACAAGTCAATAATAAATAATTGTGGACAAATTCGTAGAATGTTAATTTCATCAATAAATACAGTTAAAGAAAAAAATCAATGAGAAGGTGATTGTGATGAAGAAAAATTCTGTGCGGATAATTATTTTAGTTGTATGGATTTTATCAATATTTCTTTCATTTTATGCGGGAAGGTGTTATCAATGGGCATCAATAACTGAATTGGAGATGTCAAAAGACTACAACGAAATAACTGTTGGTGAAAATGAAATATTGGA
>JAZRPL010000111.1:0-11726 GCA_045649245.1 Ructibacterium sp. | reverse complement strand
GTCCGTTGCGTCTGCCAATTTCACCACAGCGGCAAAAGGTTTTATTTTAACCGGAACGAAAACTATTATAGCACAGTCTTTTTAAAAATGCAAGTGTTTTTTCTGCTTTTTTTCAATTCCCCGAAATCCTTGCGGGAAGAGTCGTTTGGGGCAGAGGAACCTCCTTTTTGGGTGGTTGCAAAAAAAAAGGAACTATGATAAAATAGCATTTATAGGAAGAAATTTACGGCAAAGGAGTTTGGGCTATGCGGGAAACAGTGGATATTTTAGGTGTTCATATTGATAAAATTACAGCAGAAGATGCATTGAAAAAGGCAGAGGAATATTTGCGTACCCCCGGGGTTTCTACTATTTATACCCCCAATCCGGAGATTGTGATGGCGGCCTATCAGGATCCCTCCTTTTGCCGGGTCTTAAACGCAGCAGATCTGTGTACGCCGGACGGAATCGGCGTGGTCTATGCCTCTCGGATGTTGGGAGATCCTGTTCCCCAGCGGGTGGCGGGGTTTGATTTGGCCTGCGGTTTGCTAAAGCGGATTGCCGAAACCGGCGAGGGGGTTTTTTTATTTGGTGCCAAGCCCGGCGTTGCCGAGGAAGCCAAGGCTAGATTGGAGGAAACCTATCCCGGATTGGTGGTCTCGGGTGTTCACGACGGATATTTTCAGCCCGAGGACGAGGCGGCCATTATAGAGGAGATTAATAATTCCGGAGCCAAACTCCTTTTTGTCTGTCTGGGCGCACCCAAACAGGAGCAATGGATTCATCGAAACAAGGACAAACTCCTGGTGAATCTCTGTATGGGGGTTGGCGGTGCCTTGGATGTTTTTGCGGGAAAGGTAAAGCGGGCCCCGGAATTCTTTATTAAGTGTAATGCGGAGTGGCTGTATCGCTTTTGCAAACAACCCAGTAGGCTTGGACGGTTTGCGGCGCTACCTAAGTTTATCTTAGAAGTAAAGAAAAGCGGAAAAAAAGAGAGATAGAAAGGAGCAGATGCGGGATGTATTATCTTTTGCTGGCAGAGGGATTTGAAGAAACCGAAATGATTGCTCCTTTGGATGTGTTGCGGCGTGGAGGGGTCTTGGTAAAGACGGTAGGCGTGACCGGGAAAACCGTGACGGGGGCCCATGGCGTCGCTATAGAGGCGGATTGTCTGCCGGAGGAAGTTTTGGTGGAAGAGGCCGAGGGCGTCATTTTGCCCGGCGGGATGCCGGGGACGAAAAACCTGCAAGAATCCCAGTTCGTGCAAGGCCTGATAAAGGGTTGTGCCCAAAAAGGGGGATTGCTGGCTGCCATTTGTGCAGCGCCTATGGTTTTGGGAGAGCAAGGTTTATTAAAGGGAAAGAAGGCGGTTTGCTTTCCCGGTTTTGAGGAATATTTAAAAGGGGCCAGGGTGGAAGATTTGCCGGTGGTTACCGACGGCAATGTGATTACCGCAAAAGGTGCCGGTGCGGCGCTGGCCTTTGGGGCTGCCATTTTGGACTATGCCAAAGGCGGCGGGGTCGGCGCAGAAATTCTGGCACAGATGCAGACACCGGGGTATTGATGATGAGAGAGGAAAAGAGACGGCTTCGCCCATTCTTTGCGGCTGTGCGGGATGGGGTCTGCCGGCGGGAGGAAAAAAGCCGGCAAATCTGCCGGGCGGTACTAAAACACCCGGCCGTTCAGGCGGCAGCCACGGTGATGGTATACCTTTCCTTTCGCAGCGAGCCGGAAACCGGTGCCTTGATACAAGGTCTGGAAAAAGCCGGAAAGCGGGTTGTCCTGCCCCGCTGCGAAGAGAACCATACCATGACGGCGTATCTGTTAATTCCCCAACGGTTGCAGCCGGGCGCTTATGGAATTTTAGAGCCGGACCCAGAGGGGATCAGGGACGGAAGTATCCCCAAAGTTCCTAAAGAAGAGATTGATGTGATTTTAGTGCCGGGTCTGGCCTTTGATCGGGACGGGTTTCGGCTGGGCTATGGCGGCGGCTATTACGACAGGTATCTAGAAGGGTTTTCGGGAACCAGTATTGGCCTGACCTTTGCCGACTGCCTGACAGAGGGGTTGCCGCGGGAGATTTGTGACAGGCCGGTCGATGCGGTAATTTGCGAGGATGACGGAGAGAAGGGATAATGTGGAAGAAAGAGTAAGAGAGCCGGAGCAGTTTTCCTATCGGGAGGCCAAGCATCGGCTGCGGAGTATTCGCTGGATGCTGTTTTGGATTGCTGCAGTACAGACAGGGGTCACGGTAGTCATGGCTTTGATTACCAGTTTCTTTTCGGTCCCGCCGCCTTTTTGGCTGCAGATTTTACTAATAGAACTTTTGGCGTATCTGCTTCCCCTAAGTTTATACGCCAGAGAGAACCGGCTGCTGACGGCCAGGACGGCACGGGAGCGGTTTGGCCTTCGGCCCTGCTCGGACAGGCTTTGGCCTTTTGTGATTCTGGGCGGAATAGGCTGTCAGTTTGTCATGATTTTGGTTAACCTTCCCGTCAATTTACTGTTGGCTGAGGGGGAGTCCGTGATTCCTGAGACGATTCCGGAACTGTTGGCCGCCTTGGTGGTGGTTGCGGCGGTGCCGGCCCTTTTTGAGGAATTCCTCTTCCGAGGGATTGTGTACGGCGTGATGAAGGAATTAAATGAAAAAGCGGCACTTATTTTTACTACGGTTATGTTTGCTCTTATGCATGGCAGTGTGACCGGGTTTTTGGGATATCTTTTTTTAGGCTGGGCAACGGTGATGGTGCTAAAGCGGACAGGCTCTTTATACGCCTGTATGGCGTTTCATTTGATTAACAATGGGGCAGCCCTGCTGCTGTCTTGGTTCAGTCCTCGCCTTTTGGCCTTTCCCATGGCCACCATCTGGCTGTTTCTTGGAGGAGTTTTGCAGGCGGCAGCGGCGTTTTGGGGACTTAGCCGGATGTCTTTAGAAAAACCTGTAAAACCGCGGATAAAAACCTCCGATTTACTGGGACAAAGTTTTACCAGCATACCGGTGATTTTGTGTGTTTTATGTATCATAGGTGTTTGGGTTTTGCAGTAAAGGAGGAGCCAAATGGATAGAGAAGAACGAAAAAAACGGCGGAAACGCCGGGAGAGAAAAAAGGTTTTGTTGACGGTTTGTGTCTGTTTTGCCCTAGCGGGGGGATTTACCGCCTGTCGGGATATTCGGGGAATGGGCCAGCCGGATCAAGGGTTTGTGGTGGAGATTCCCGAAGGCGCAGGGACGACACGGATTGCCGCAATCTTAGAGGAATGCGAGGCGATTCGGCATCCGGTGCTGTTTCAACTCTACGCCAGACTATTGGGAGAACCCCTTTACCAAAAGGGTAAGCATACCATAAACCCGGCAGAAGGTTACGGGGGAATTTTAAAATCCCTGACAGCACCGCCGGATATCAACGACAGCATTAAAAAGGTGGTCATCCCCGAGGGGTATGAACTGCGGCAGATTGTAGATCTTCTGACAGAGCAAGGTCTGGGTGAGAGAGAGGCTTTTCTTGCCGAGATAGAGACAGGGGAGTTCGGGTTTGATTTTGTAGCCCAGATTCCGCCCAGAGAGAATCGGTTAGAGGGGTATCTTTACCCCGATACCTATCTGTTTTCGGTGGAGGAATCCGAACACGAAATCCTCCAAAGGATGCTGGAGAATTTTCAGGAGCGGGTGGTTCCCGTCTATGGGGCGTCCGGTACGACGTATTCTTTAGACCAGATTTTGATTTTGGCTTCGGTGGTAGAGAGGGAGGCGGCAAACGACAAAGAACGGCCGCTGGTGGCTTCTGTGTTTCATAATCGGCTGGAGCGGGGGATGAAGTTAGAGTCCTGTGCTACCGTGCAGTATATTTTAAAAGAACGAAAGACTGTTCTTAGTAATGCGGACACCGCCATTGACTCGCCTTATAATACCTACCAAAATCAAGGGTTGCCGGCAGGGCCTATTGCTTCGCCGGGGCTCAGTTCGGTACAGGCGGTTCTTGCTCCGGCGGATACCGACTATCTGTATTTTGTGGCAGAGGCGGACGGAAGCCGGAACTGGTTCTCGGAAACCTTTGCAGAACATAACCAAAAAACCAAAGAAATTCAGGGATAAAGGGGTTAAGGAACTTGATCGATGACAGCATCAATTATGAATATATTATTCGCTATCTGCGGGATCTGCTGCCGCCGCGAACCGACCTGATGGGGGACATGGAGGCGTTTGCCAAAGACTATGATGTTCCCATTTCTCAGCCGGAAACCATGAAACTGTTGGAGGTTCTGGTGCGGTTTGGACAGGTAAAGCGGGTGCTGGAGATTGGCTGTGCCATCGGCTATTCGGCCATCGGGATGGCCAAGGCCGGCTGCTTGGAGGTTGACACCATCGAAATTTCGCCGGAGGCGGCGGATGTGGCAGAGCGGAATTTTAAAAAAGCGGGACTTAGCGAGGTCATTCACCTGTATCGGGGAGACGCCAAGGAGGTACTGCCTACCTTGGAGGGAAGTTATGACATGATTTTTATGGACGCTGCCAAGGCCCAGTACGGCAATTTCTTTCCCCATTGTATGCGGCTGCTTCGGTCGGGAGGATTGTTGGTTTCGGACAATGTCCTCTATAAGGGCATGACGGCCACCGATGAGTTGTTACAGCGCCGGAAAATTACCATTGTGAAGCGGCTGCGGCAGTATCTGGAAATGCTGTCTTCTGTACCGGAACTGGAAACATCGGTATTGCCGGTAGGGGACGGCGTGGCACTAAGTTATAAAAAATAAGAGGAAACCGGCAAGCACACCGATAGGAAAAGGCTCGGGTATGACAGAGGGTGTGTTTGCATAGGATAAAGAGGAGAGAAAAGTTATGTTTCGATCATCGTATCGGCTGCGGACCTTGACCCGCAATCTGGATCTGCCCTTGGTAACTTTAATCATCCTCAACACCCTGCTTGGGTTGTTGATGATTTCCAGTGCCGGCGGCGGAAAATATGTCTTGATTCAGGCGGCGGCTGTGGTTCTGGGTGTTTTGGGTATTGTGGCTTTGATGATACTGGATTATGATTATTTGGCACAGATTTCCGCCTATCTGTACGGTGGGGGAGTGCTACTTTTAATTCTGGTCCTGATTCCGGGCCTTGGCTCGGTGCGGGGCGGTGCCAGAAGTTGGTTTGAACTGGGTCCTGTTAATTTTCAGCCGGCAGAACTGGCAAAAATCTTTTTCATTATCACCTTTGCCAAACAACTATCAGAGTGTCAGGAGGATATCAATAACCCCAAGGTTTTATTGAAACTTTTGGCGTATCTGGCCGTCTTTTGTGTCTTGTTGCTGTTGCAGCCGGATTTTGGTACGGCGGCCGTCTTTGTGGGGATTGCGCTGGTGATGTTGTTTACGGCAAGACTAAGTCTTAAGTATATCCTAGGCGGTGTTGGCCTCCTTGGAATTTTGGCGCCGTTATTTTGGTTTTTTGTGCTTCAGGACTATCAAAAAAATCGGATTCTCAGCGCCTTTCATCCGGAACTGGACCCCAGCGGTGCGGGTTACCATGTGATTCAGTCAAAACTGGCAGTAGGTTCCGGGCGGTTGTTTGGCACCGGCCTTTACAAAGGTTCCAGTCAGGTCAACAATCTCTTGCCGGAGCGGCACACCGACTTTATCTATTCCGCAATCTGCGAGGAACTGGGCATGGTCGGGGGCGTTTTGGTGATTCTGCTTTTGACCTTGCTGATTTTTCGCTGTCTGTATATTGGCCTTAATGCCAGAAACCCGCTGGGTACCCATATTTGTGTGGGGGTTTCGGCCATGTTGATTTTTCAGGTCTTTGAGAATATCGGGATGTGTCTGGGCCTTTTCCCGGTAACGGGAATTACCCTTCCCTTTTACAGTTACGGGGGTTCATCCATGGTAACCACCCTGCTTGCGGTGGGACTGGTTCTCAATGTTCGATACCGATGCCGTATGATTAATTTTTAAAAGATGGCGAGGCGAAACCATGATTCGATTTTTGGTAAAAAAACGGATTCCCGACTATACCAACGTAAACAATCCGGAGGTGCGGAAGAACTACGGTGTCCTGGGCGGGAGTTTGGGGATTTTATGTAACAGCCTGTTGTTTTTCGTTAAACTTTTTGTGGGCATTGCCAGTCATAGTATTGCCGTTGTTTCCGATGCCTTTAATAACCTGTCCGATATGGGGGCATCGGTGGTGTCAGTGCTGGGGGCCAGATTCAGCCGCCGCAGACCCGACGCAGACCATCCTTACGGGCATGGACGGGCAGAATATATTGCGGCTTTGATTGTAGCGTTTTTGATTATTTTTGTGGGGATTGAGTTGTTTCGCAGTTCTATCCATGCCATCTGGCATCCGGCAGAGGTAGATGTCCGGCCCGTCACCATGATTTTGCTCATGGTCTCAGTGCTCCTTAAATTGTGGATGTGGCGGTACAATCGGTATCTGGGCTGTGCCATCGGCTCGGAGATGCTTCTGGCAGCGGCAAAGGACAGCCTCAATGATGTGGTGGCTTCCGGCGCAGTCATTGTATCGGCGGTTTTGGCACCGGTTTGCGACTTCCCCATTGACGGAATCATGGGTATTGTGGTATCCTGCTTGATTCTCTGGGCGGGGTACGGTGTGGCCAAGGACACCATCGACCGGCTTTTGGGCGGCAGGCCGGAGGAACTCTGCCGCAAGATTGAAGAAACGGTGCTGGAGCATGGGATGATTCTGGGGGTGCATGGGTTGATGATTCACGACTACGGCCCGGGAACCATGATTGCCTCGGCCCACGCCGAGGTGCCGGAAACCTTGAGCCTGGTAGAGTGCCACGATGTCATTGATGAGATTGAAAAGAAGATTTTAAGCCAGTGGAATGTGGATATTGTCATTCATATGGATCCGGTGGCAACAGCGCCTAAAGAGGAGTGCTGAAAGAAAGCAAAAGGCGGAAAAACGGCGGTTTTGTTACAGGAATTTAATGGTTGCAGATATTGACAAAGCCGGAAAAAGTGTGATATAGTAAACCCAAAGAATATGCCGAAAAGTCGGTGTTCCCGCAGGATTTTAGGAGGCGGGACGGCTGTTTTTCCCTACATAAATAAATAAAAGTAAAATATACAAAAGGATTCCTAGGAGGTATAACCAATGTTTGAGTTTCAATGTCAAGATTTTGTACCGTACAAAAACAAGGAAGTTTTAGACCGTGTCAGAAAGATGAGCGGCGAGGAACTGACCAAGCATGCCAATCCGGATTTTAAAATTCATATTGTATCCAATCCGGGTTTCTTAATTGTAGAGGATATGATCGCGCGGATCGTTCGTTCTGACCTGTTAGACGAAAAGTGCGTATTGATTCTGCCCAATCCCTGTCCTGTTATCTACGAATCGGTTGCTGCTGCCATCAATCGGTTGCGGATTAACTGCCGGAACGTAGTGGTATTTACCATGGACGAATGGGCGGATCAAGACGGTAACATTGCGCCTATCGATTACAAAGCCGGATTTTCTTATTCCCAGCTTAAGTATTTCTATGGCAACATCGACGAAGAGTTGAGAATGCCTCTTTCCCAGATTCATTACCCCACCACCCAGAATATCGGGGATTATTCTAAGATGCTGGAAGCCGAAGGCAATGCAGATTGCTGCTACAGCGGTCCGGGTTGGGCCGGCCATGTTGCCTTTATCGATCCTTGCACCCCCGAGTTCAGTGATGATCTGGATGAGTTCCTAAACCAAGGTGCAAGAGTGGTTACCTTGAACCCCATGACCATTATGCAAAATTCTCTCCACGGCGTATTTGGCCAAAGTGGTGATATTGCCAGCGTTCCTCCTCGTGCTGCTACCATTGGTCCGTTGGATGTAAAACGGGCTAAGAGCAGAATGGAAACCCATGACTTGGTTACCGGCGGATTCTCTTCCTGGCAGAGAATGATTTCCCGGTTGATCCTCCACGGCGAGGTAACACCTTTGGTTCCGGCATCTATGTTACAGTTGATGAAGACGGATGTTTATGTTTCCGAAACCATTGCAGCACCTATTGAATGCATGGAGAAAGCGGGATATTAATGAAGACTGCATATCATGGAAATCTGGTCCTGCCGGATCAAATCCTCTATGACGGATATCTAACGGTAGAAGACGGTATCATTTCTTATATCGGCGAGAAGAGACCGGATGCGGATCAAATTAAGGAGATTGAGGGGTTTATTGCCCCCGGGTTTGTGGATATTCATTGTCATGCCTGTCCTACCGTAAAGGGGGAAGACGACCCCCTTGCCATGGCTGATTGCCATTATGGCCACGGAACAACCTCTTTGCTGATCACCATCTATCGCGGTCTTGCCCACGAAGAATATCTGGAAATTATCCGTAAGGTCAAAGAGGTTCTTCCGAAAACCAAGAATCTGCGGGGCCTGCATTTTGAAGGGCCGTATATCAATTGCAGATATGGGGCAAGCAAAGAAGCGGTGCAGCCGTATCCCGATAAAAAAGAATATATGGAATATATCAATTCCGGCCTGTTCCGGCAATGGACTTGTTCGCCGGAAATAGAAGGCACCATGGAGTTGATTCGGGATCTTAAGATGGCAGGTATTGTTCCGGCCATCGGCCACAGCGAGGCTTCTTATCCGCAGGTTATGGAGGCGGTCAAAGCCGGTGCAGGGATTGAAACCCATATCTTTGACGCTACCGGTACCACGCCGGAGACGCCGGATACCATTTGTCCCCATCATGTTAGTTTCGACGAGGCATGTATGCTGGCGGATGGACTCTATTACGAGTTTATTTGTGACCGGCACGGGATTCATGTCCGGAAGGAAATGATTAAACTGCTGGAAAAAACCGTCGGGATTGACCGTATGGTTGCCATTACCGATTGCTGTGAGCAGGTAAAAGAAGACGACATGGATATTAATTATATTCCTGAAACCGACGATATCAGCGGCAGCAAGATGACCATGGACCGTGTTTCTGTTAACCTAAGAAATATTGGTTACAGTATGCCGGACATTGCCAAGATGACCGCCCGAAATCCGGCGCGTGCCATCAAAATGTATGACCGCGGCGAGATTGCAGTGGGTATGCATGCGGATTTAATCCGGGTTAATGAAGGCTATCAGTTTTTGGGACACCTTGAAAACAGATAAGTAAAAAAGAATCAAAGAACCGAGATACAAACATTTTGTTTGTATCTCGGCTTGCGTTATATAGAAATTTTAGGCCTTTTGAGGGATTGATAGCCGCCATTTATATGGATAAAACATTTTAACGAAACGGAGCGCAGAGAACCAATGGGGGAGTCTAGAGAAGGAATATCAAAAACAAGAAGAATATATTTTTTAAGACTGATAGGCAGAATAGTGGTATTTCTCCTTGCCATTTTGCTGTATCTCTTAGACAGAGATGCTTTTCATATTGCTGACGGCCGAAACTTTTTTCATGGCTTCTCGCCGTTGCACCTTTTATGGGCTATATGGATGTGGGATATGGCTTTGCAACTTATTCCGGTTAAAGCCCATATCTCCATAGGCTCCCAAAAGGTGTTTGAGTCGCTGTTCAGGCCGATCAAAGAGAAAGTCAACTACAAAAGCCTTAAAAGGTATATCAAAGACACGACGGCCGCAGCCTATAAGGTGATGGGGATCTGGCTTGCATTGACAGGAGCGGTCAGCGTCTTGTACTTAAGAGGAATTCTTGATACAGGGATGATGATCCTTCTTGCCACATTCTTTTATGTTTGTGATTTGATCTGTGTTCTCATTTGGTGTCCGTTTAGGTTTATCATGAAAAATAAGTGCTGTACCACCTGCAGAATCTTTAATTGGGACCACTTCATGATGTTTTTGCCGATTGTGGCTGTAAACAGTTTCTATTCCTGGTCCCTTGTTCTATTTTCCTTCCTGATATGGCTTGTGTGGGAACTGTGTGTAATCATATATCCTGAAAGATTTTGGGAAAACAGCAATATGGCACTTCAGTGCTCTGCCTGTACAGACAAGTTGTGCACACAGTATTGCAGAAAATTAAGAAAATTAAGATATGAATAACTTGCGGCGGAGGATGCCAAAAATGAGCAGGGATTCAGGCGAGAAACATATCCTTTTTGAGGGAGTTTTCGAGTGAGTTTTTGAGTCGGCTTCGAGTCCTGTAGGTTAGAGCAAATAAGCGGAAGTTAAAGGAACTTAAAAAGCGATAAAAACCGCATAAAATCAAGGCTTTGAGGGGTTAAAATCCTTCAAAGCCTTTGCTGTTCTCGCAATTTTCGTATTGCCACTTTTTGATGCGTTTTTTGGGTTTTCGCTAGAAAAGTGCTAGAAAAATGTTAGAAAAAATTAGGCGAGGTAGCGTATGAATGTTTTTTATAGGAATCACATAAATTTTTGCCAAATATAAGAAAGTTATCGTAATAAAAATACAGAAAAATCACCTAGGACAACAACAAATTAAAATATTTTTCGCATCTTCCGTAGAAAAAATACAGGAAAGTATTGACATTTAATAAAAGACATGGTAAAATACATTTTAGAAAGGGGTTTTGGACATGCTTAAAAAGTTTCAAGTTGAAAATTATAGAGGATTTAAAGACGCTCTTTTGTGGGACTTATCAGACACTCGCGATTACGGATTTCGTAAAAATTTAGTTGAGAATAAAATAGCAAAAAAATCTGTTGTTTTCGGCAAAAATGGCTCGGGCAAATCAAGTCTGTGCACTGCTATTGTTGATATAACCGCCCATCTTCTTGATGCAGAAAAAGATAATGTCCCGGGACACTTATACACATATGTAGGAAATAATAAAAACTTTGCAACATTTACATATGTTTTTCAATTTGGCAAGGATGAGGTTACATATACATATTGCAAGGCTAATTTAACAACCCTGCTACTTGAAGCAGTTGCAATTAATGGGAAAGAAGTTCTTCTTCATAATTTTGTTGATGAAAAAGATAATTATATAAACATCCCTGGGGCAGAAAATTTAAGGACAAAAGGATTGCAAAAGCAATTATCTGTTGTTAAATATATATACAACAATACTATTCAAGATGAAAATTCTGTTATAACAAAAATAATGAATTTTGTCAGCGGTATGCTATATTTTAGAAGTCTTAAGGATGCCAATAAATATATTGGATACCAATTAGGTAGTGAAAAACTTGATGATATTATTTTAAGTAACAACAGGTTAGATGATTTTAATAAATTTATAAACGATATGGGACTTAATTACACTTTAGTGCCATTAAAACTCGTTAGCGGTGCATTGACTATTGGGGCAAAATTCGAAAATGACAATGTTGTTCAATTCAGTTCAATTGCTTCTTCTGGAACGATGACACTTATGCTGTTTTATTGTTGGTTTATTGAGTTTTCAAACCTTACATTTCTTGTAATAGATGAATTTGATGCATATTATCATCATGAACTTTCTGAAAAAATTCTTTCAATAATTCAGAGCTTTGAAAATATGCAGTCCATGGTTACAACTCACACAGTATCATTATTACATACAGAATGTACAAGACCGGACTGTGCTTTTATGATTGGTGAAGGTTATATCAAGAATTTATGTAATCTTACTGACAGAGAATTAAGAGAGGCACACAACATAGAGAAACTCTATCGTGCCAATGAATTTGTAAAAGTCGAAGAATAATAAAAAACTTTTGTAAAGGAGTGATGTAAGTTGATTGTTTTAAGCAAAAAGAAAAAACACATTAGAAAAACTGTTGGCGCAGTTTAACAATGTGTTCTTTACGGGTATGCTGAACGCATACT
>JAZRPL010000110.1:0-2302 GCA_045649245.1 Ructibacterium sp. | reverse complement strand
CGGTTTCCTGGTCGTAGTAGTAGCCCCGGTAACGCAGGGGGTTGATCAGGTCCAGGCGTTCCATGGTGGTCTGGGTATTGGAGACCGTCACCAGCACATCAATGCCGGTGGAAGAAAGGATCTTGCCGTAGGGATCGTACTCGTAGGTCGCCACCGTGTTTCCGCTGCCGTCCACCAGCGCCACCACGTCGCCCTGCAGATTGGTAATGTAGTAGTACAGGATGTTGTTGATGAGCATGGCGTAGGGCGCGCCGTCCTGGTCGTAATAGAAGAACATATCGGTCTCATAGAACCGTTCTTTTATCACCTTGCCGTCCTGGTACAGGTAGTTATGGACCACACCGTTGGTGGTCTTCCGGGTCCGGCAGCCATCTATGTCCTCCAGGAATGTAACATCCAGGCCCGCTGGTGTGGTAATTCTCTTCAGCGTACGGCCGTTTTCCCAGGTGAAGGCATACCGGGTGCCGTTGTAATAACTGGTGGGGTTACCTGCGCCATCGTAGGCGATAGGCTGGTTGTCGCAGGATACCCTTGCTCCCTAATTTGGGCTATTATCGTCCTTTTGGAGAGGGGCAGCATTACACTCTAAATTTCGCTGTAAAAGCAACAGAATGAACACTGCCCCAATTTAATTATTAAGCCGAAGAATTATAGGTACTTGTTGGGCACATTTACACTACTATTTAAGAAGGTTCACACAAGTCGTCCCCAGTCCCTTCATCTAATGTTAACGAACAACTGGATGCTATAAGATGAGGATTATTTGTTCGCGGTTGGAATAACCTCCAGGATTCCTCTGCATCATCATATGTGACAATTACAATGCTACAGATCCCCAAGTCAATCCAAAGGTCGTTTTTATCGCTTAAAGCGATGCGAGAAACTTGACAACCTATCATTTGGAGGATTGCAAAATCGAATTCTTTTGGACTTGTATCTGCATAGAATTCGTTAGTATTACCATCTTTCCAATACACCAACAGAGCGGAAGTAAAATGGATGGCATATTTATTTATTTCTAGAAGGCTCCCATTCCAAACCTCTTGCGCAACAATTTCGCCAAAACCTAATTGATAAAGATCTGAATCAACAGACTTTATACCATACTGTAATTGTGTTCCTATAAGTTTCTTAATATGCACCATCATATCTATTGAAGTATTATCCATTGACAAATTCCCCATAATTTTACCATTAAACTCGATGATTGATTTATTATTTGAAAGATTTAACAATATCCTCTATATCATGGAAACCCAACTGCTTTTTTGTTATCAAATCGTGAATCTGTCTTTGTTTCCCCTTTGAGAGACCTCGTGTTGCGTCTCTAAACTGCTTGTTCTGTACCTGATTATTTCCTGGTGTTTTACCGCGGCTCTTTCCAATTTTTTCGCGACCACCAAAATTACTATCATCATCGTAATAATCATCCTGATCGTCATCATCCTCGTCATCATCGTTCTTATTTGGGGATGGCGAACTAGACCCTATCTCCGCCTCATCGAAAGTAACTACTGTGGAATTGTCTTGGTTTGTTGCAAGCGCAACAATACACAACACAATGATACCACCAGCATAAATAATATCACCAACAGGCAAAATAGCATCAACGAGAGGTAGCCATGCCATTCCAGCCGTCCACCATTGAACAGATTCAGCACTGCGACCATTCGTGTCAGCGAAGTTGACCGGATTGTTAAGACAATAGGTAAACATATTGTTGCCTAGCAAACCCTGTCCGGTTGTAGCATAGGCATCTGGATTGATGAATCTGCCGGTGTTGGGGTCGTAGTAGCGGGACAGGAGGTAGTACAGGCCAGTCTCCTGGTCGTAGTAGTAGCCCCGGTAACGCAGGGGGTTGATCAGATCCAGCCGGCCCGTGGTGGTCTCGGTGTTAGATACCGTCACCAGCACATCGATACCAGTGGAGGAGAGGATCTTGCCGTAGGGGTCATACTGGTAGGTGGCTACCGTGTTTCCGCTGCCGTCCACCAGCGCCACCACATCGCCCTGCAGATTGGTAATGTAGTAGTACAGGATGTTGTTGATGCGCATGGCGAAGGGCGCGCCGTCCTGGTCGTAATAGAAGAACATATCGGTCTTGTAGAACCGTTCTTTTATCACCTTGCCGTCCTGGTGCAGGTAGTTATGGACCACACCGTTGGCGGTCTTCCGGGTCCGGCAGCCATCTATGTCCTCCAGGAATGTAACATCCAGGCCCGCTGGTGTGGTAATTCTCTTCAGCGTACGGCCGTTTTCCCAGGTGAAGTAATACCGGGTACCGTTGTAATAACTCATGGGG
>JAZRPL010000109.1:0-3156 GCA_045649245.1 Ructibacterium sp. | reverse complement strand
CAGAAGCAAAATTGAAACTGATACGAGAGGGTGCAGTCACGGAGCGGGAGAGGGATGGAAAACTCTGGAAAGGTATGGGGTTTTTGGCTGGAATTTTGGTGGTTCTTTTATTGTTTTAAAAGATTGGGATACAGAAAGAGGCTAGTTGATGGATGGAGTAGATTTGATTTTTAAGGTGGCAGCCATTGGAATTTTGGTGGCGGTTCTTAATATGCTTCTGGTTCGTGCCGGAAGGGATGATCAGGCAATGATGACAACCATTGCAGGATTAATTGTGGTGTTGCTGATGGTCATTCAAGAGATCAGCAATTTGTTTTCCACCATCCAAAGTGTATTTGGGTTGTAGGGCATGGAGGTATTGCGGATCATTGGAATCGGATTGGTCACGGCGGTTCTTTCTTTATTGATCAAACAGCAACGGCCGGAACTTGCCATTGCGTTACCAATTTTGGGAGGGACCGCTATTATTTTCTGTCTTGCCCCTTATTTACAGGCCACCATTGCGATGTTTACCAATTTGGCCGGACAGGTGGGGATGGAATATCAATATCTGCGTCTCATTATTAAAATGATAGGGATTGCCTATTTGTGTCAATTTGCAGCAGAGTTATGCCGAGATGCCGGCGAGGGAACAATGGCAGGAAAGATTGAATTGGGTGGGAAAATACTGATTTTATCCCTTTCTATGCCTATTGTCTATCAACTGCTGGATTTGGTAGAAGCAATTATCAATTTTTAGAGTGTGGCGAGAAATGCGAAAGATAGGAACGATTTTGATCATTTTACTATGGATTCCTCTTTTCTGCGTTGCCGCAGATAGCGGTGCAGAATCAGAGGCAGAGATGGCAGAAGAACTTTTATCATCTTATACAGAGTTTTACGGGGGTGTATTTGCCCAGGGAATAGAAACCTTGGGACTGGAGGATGCCTTTACAGACTTAATTCCGGATTTTGATATCCGTGGTACTCTAAAGCAACTAGTTAGCGGGAAGATTGAATTGTCTTTGCATCAGTTGCTTCAAATGCTGATCCGGCATCTTTTGGGGGAAGTTTATCGAAGTATGCGGATGATGGTATTGGTGTTGGCATCTTCTGTGCTTTGCTCCTACCTGATGGGATTACAGGATGGATTCGGGAAAAAAGGCGTGTCCCAGGCGGCGTACTATACCTGTTACCTTGTCATTGTTGGGATTGCCGCTGCGACTTTTTATGATGCGGCGGGGTGTATCAGTCAAACCATTGGCAATATTGCCGTTTTTATGGAGATGGTAATTCCGGTAGTCATCACCACCTTGATTACCAGCGGTGCTTTGATTTCTGCATCGGTGTTCGAACCGGTACTTTTGACGATTGTTGAAATTGCGGTTAAGGTGGTGCAAACCTTATTTATTCCCCTTGTAATGATTGCGACTGCCATGAATATTGTCAACGGAATTTCCGATAAATTCAAAATCCAGCGGCTCATCAAGTTGATCAATCAATGTGTTAAGTGGGGACTGAGTATGATGCTGACCGTCTTTGTCAGCACAGCCGGAATTCAAAGTATTGCATCAGCGGGTGCCGATGGATTGAGTGTGAAGTTAACCAAATTTGCGGCCTCCAATTTGATTCCTGTGGTGGGAGGGATTCTCTCAGAATCGGTAGAAACGGTCATGAATTGCAGCGTACTGATTAAAAATTCGGTAGGCCTGTTGGGGATTCTCTGTCTGGCAGTCATTGCGGTGGCACCAATTTTGAAAATTGCAGCAGTTTTGATGGTTTTTCGGTTGACTGCAGCCATTGCAGAACCGATTTCCGAACCCAAAATCATTACCTGTCTGTCCGAACTTGCCAATTCGGTGTCGGTATTATTTTCCATGCTGGCCGCCACAACCGTCATGTTTGTGATTGTCCTGACCATCGTGATTAATGCAGGAAATACGGCCATTATGCTTGGGAGGTAAGGGCATGTTGGATTTTTTGCGGGAATGGGCCATGGTGCTGGCCGGTGTAGTGGTTTTCGGCTCCTTATGTGAGGTCATTTTGCCGGACAGCAGTTTCCAAAAATATATTCGGCTGGCAATTGGATTAATTCTGGTGCTAACCTTGATTATGCCTATGCAACAACTGCTGCGTTTTAAATTGCCACAGGAGGATGCTTCTGCGGTAAGTAAAGCCGTGGCTTATCGAGAGCGGGAGGAGATGGAGGAGCGACAAAAGAAGGAAGTTATGCGTATTTATAAGCAGAATTTAAATCAAAAGATGGCCATGTCCTTAGAAAAACGGCTGGGGAATGTAACGGCCGAGATTCGATGTGATGTGGAGGAAAAAAAGGCGGAGGAATTCGGCGCTGTCCAGGAGGTTTTGGTGTTGATAGACGCAGCGCAGAGTAGCGATGTAACAAAGCAGGTTAAAAAAATATTAACGCAGGACTATGGCATCTTAGAGCAGCAGGTTGTAGTTCGTTATTTGAAGGAGCAGAACGGATGAAGAATGGGTTGCGACAACTACTGCGATGGCCGGAGCCGGGGGGAGAAGCGGAGGAGGGAAAACGTATAAATCCGCTGATAGTGTGGGTTTTGCTTGGGGCTATTATATTTTTGGCGATCAGTAGTTTTTTGGGTGACAAGGAGCCAACGAAAGCCTTATTGGCTGAGGAAAATCCGTTGGCGGATGAAGAGACTTCCTGTCTTTCTGAAGATTATGTGCGCCAATTAGAGGAACGGTTAGCAGAAATTTTGAAAAAGATCAACGGAGCCGGTACGGTTTCGGTGTTTATCAATATAGAGAGCGGAGGTGAGAAAGTTCTGGCGACTGACAGAACAACAAAAAGTAATTTAGAAAACATTGAGGAGCGGGAGTCGGTCAGCCAGGCGGAGGAAGAGGAAAAGATCGTACTGCGAGGACAAAGTGCGGAGGAAACTCCTTATGTCATAGAAGAACGACTGCCGGAACCGGTGGGGGTTTTGGTGGTGGCAGAGGGGGCAAAAGAGGAAACGGTGCGGTATGAAATGTATGAGGCGGTGCGGGCGTTGTTTGGACTGTCGGCCCATCGGATTAAGATCACCTATTGACAGAACGTTATCAAACAGGAGGTATGTGTTGTGAGTCAAAATCCAAAATTTTTCCTGAAAGGAAAACAGGTGTTGTTGCTAGGACTAGTGGCTTTGGTTATTA
>JAZRPL010000108.1:0-1391 GCA_045649245.1 Ructibacterium sp. | reverse complement strand
AGAGCAAGCAAGCCGTTTCTTCAATGCGCTCCCCGGATGTGACCTTGATTTCCGCTGTATGCTTCACCTCTTTATCACTACTGGAATCCGCCGCGGAGAATGTATGGGAATCAAGTGGCGGGACTTGGATTTCAAGCGCGGCACGGTTACAATCGCCCGCTGCGTGACCTATACGCCCGAATACGGTGTGATCGTCAGCACTCCAAAGACAGAGAAAAGTGTCCGCACAATCCCGCTGATGTCCTCCACGGTCAAACTGCTCCAAGAGTGGAAGAAACAAACCCAAGCAGAAACCCCCGCAACCGTTCTGAAAGACGCATTTCTGTTCCCAAAAGGCAAAGATGTGTTTGAACCCCGTGATCCCAACTCCATTACGCGCCGCGTAAAACGTTTTATGGTTACAAACGGATTCCCCGACCTATCCCCTCACGATTTGCGGCACTCTTGCGCTACACTCCTGCTTGCAGAGGGCGCAGACATTAAGAGCGTGCAAGAAATCCTCGGACACGCCGATGCAAGCACAACACTTGATTATTATGTGAAATCTGACTTGCACCAAATGAAAGCAGCAACGCAAAAATACGCCGCCGCGTTCAACTTGTAAAAAGCAAGACGGACAAAACGGAAAGGGACGGGAGAAACAAATCTCCCGCCCTTTTTATAATATCTCTTGCAAGATTTCTCTTGCATCAACCGCTTTATTTTCGTATTTATTCCATTCTTCTGCTTTTGGTATCTGTGTGTTTAGAATCGGATTGTGGTGGCGTATGTATTCACCCTCTTTTTCGCCGATCTCTGCCAACTTATCCACGAGCCGGCGGCTTTTAGCATAATAAAGAACATCAAAGGTTATGGGATGTCCCTTGCGCTCCGCCTCGGAGATGATGCGGTATTTCTTCTCTGTTCCTTGCTGAATACCCGCATAGTGCTGCGCAATCCGCCGCAGCATATTTGCGCTCTTGCCGATATAAACAATCTTACCGTCAATCTTGATACAGTATATCCCGGCGTATTCATACTTTGCCGCAAGTCCCTTGCGTTTCAGCCAGTTATATACATTATCTACATAGTTAGCCATCAGAACACAAAACCCTCTTTCTCTATTGGTTTGGGTCTGTTGCGTCCCTCTGCTACTGGTCGCGGTATTACGATCTCTTTTACTTGTGGCTTTTGGATTACTACTGCACTTTCTTCCAATCTATTATTTATCCCCGGAATATTTGGGGTATCTGTCATATTATTTATTTCTATATTCTCGGGGAATACAGTATGACCGCCACAGCCTTCTTGTTCCCCGCTGCCCGGACTTTCTTCAAATTCCAATCCGACAGCCGTCATATCTTTTTGTGTCTGCGTGGCGGGCTGTGGGACTTCGTAAAAGTCATAAGTAT
>JAZRPL010000107.1:0-1500 GCA_045649245.1 Ructibacterium sp. | reverse complement strand
TTGCCTGATGGATGCGGCCCGCTTCCCGCACCACATCTTCGTTCTTGCTTCGCACACGACCCGCAACATAAGCGTGGCGGGTCAAGCTGTCCTTGGTGTAGATATCTGACAGTTTCGTGATTTTCTCGCTGATGGTGGCAGCTTCCTTTTGGGTGATGACCTTGGATGCTTGGATGCTGTCAACCATAAGGCGCAGTTCGTGGGGTTCAAACTCTGGCTTTGTGATGTAGTAACCCCATTTGCTTGTGTTATACTCCACGGGGACGGCAAAATCATCCTGCAGCCGCACAATATCGTTGTAGATGGTTTTGACAGATGCTTCAATGCCGTGGTTTGCGAGGAACTCTTGGATGCGGTTTGCGTTCTGCGGATGCTCCTTTGTGGTGTAGTGATATAGGTAGTCCCGGATGTAGAGCAGTTTCACGCCCTGACCGGACGAACGCCCGCCCCGTGTAGGCTCGCTCTTCTTTTGTTTCAGGTTTCGCAACCGTTCGTTGATTTCTTCTCGGCTCAATTCCCATTTCTCTTGGTCTGCCATACCGTCCCCATCCTTTGCGGTTTTCTGTTAGTATAACATACCAAAAAGAAAGAGAAAAGGCAGAAGTTTCTAATCTATATTGAATTTTCGGGACAGGTATGCTATCATACTCTTGCGACACGAAGTTTATATTTTTCCCGAAGAGTGTGCGTTTTTACTTTGGTAAAAACGCAGGCTCGTATTTCGCATACTCTTTGGGGTAATGAGGAACTTTGTGTCGCAGCAATGGGGCTATGCGTTTTTCGGTGCGTAGTTTCGGCTACGCACTTTTTATTTTTACAGAAAGAAGGATCGCATTATGAAGAAAGCATTATCCCTGATCTTGGCACTTGTGATGTGCCTGTCCTTGTGTGCTTGTGGTAGTAAGGAACAAGAAGACGAGTTATCTTTGCCTATAGCAGAGAAAGTAACAAAATTTGTAGGAACATGGGTGGCACTTGGTCCTAGCGGTTCTAACATCGTACTGAATGCGGACGGAACTGCTCAGGTGAACGAAGAGGGATATTCCGGTCGAAAATTTAGGTGGGGAGAACATCCGGACTTCCTTGGAAAACCGAGTTTGATGGACGATTCTTTCATAACGCCTCTCTATATTGAAGAATACTTGGGATTTACTTCTCTGCTTAAGGGAGCCGAACACTATGTTCGTTTGGATGAATTAGAGGCTCGTTTAGAGGAGGTAACCCTCACACCCGAAGTTTTCCAACAATATTTCCAAATAGATAATATGGGCTTTTCCGATAGGCTTACTGGTGGAGAAAGCGATGATTTCGGTAATACATTGTCAGCCATTGGTGGTGCTATTATATACTCCAATAGGCTGAACTTATTGCCGAACTGTAAAAACAATGAAATTGAAGTAGAACTAACTTATACTGTTACGGATTATAAGGTCACACTGGACTGGAATTCATCTGAATTCACAACAATGGAAGAAATTGGTGTGCCTCGGGAGGAAAAAA
>JAZRPL010000106.1:0-1738 GCA_045649245.1 Ructibacterium sp. | reverse complement strand
AGATCCTTACGAACCTGCACTTCGCCCATGCCAAGGGCTGCCGCCAGTGCAGTTGCAGATATATAGGAAGAACCGGTTGCAGGAACGGTCTTTAAATAGGCCAGATAGCCCGGCAGGCGCTTCAAAACGGATTTTGAAATTTCCTTCCGCGTCATAGGTAGTACCTCCATAATCGATACAAAACTATATCGATACATTTTCGTATCGATTATATCAAAGGCATACCAAATATGCAAGGTTTTTTTACACGCAGGTAGTTTGCCGGAGAAATTCCTTTCGTAACCGAAGCATAATTCTCTTTTCCAAACGGGATATGTATGACTGGGAAATCCCCATTTGCTGAGCGATTTCCTTTTGTGTCATCTCCTTTCGGCCGTATAACCCAAATCGCAGTAAAACGATTTCCCGCTCCCGTTCCGGAAGTTCCGAAAGGGCTTTCCGCAGAACGCACAAATCCACATCGTCCTCCATAGGGCGGTAGATTTGATCTTCATCCGTGCCCAAGATGTCTGAAAGCAGCAATTCGTTTCCGTCATAATCCATGTTAATGGGCTCATCCAGAGAAATCTCCGCTTTCTGGCAGGCTGTTTTTCGAATGTACATCAGAATTTCATTTTCAATACAACGGGAAGCATAGGTGGCAAGTTTGATATTTTTCTCCCTGCGATAAGTATTGATTGCTTTGATAAGACCAATCGTTCCAATAGAGATCAAGTCCTCCAGATTGATGCCGGTATTTTCAAACCGCCGGGCAATATATACCACCAAGCGTAAATTATGTTCGATCAGTTTTTGTTTTGCCGTTTCGTCCCCCTGTTCCAGCGCCTCCAGCGCATCCAGTTCCTCCTGCCCTTTCAGCGGTGCGGGAAGAATATCACTTCCGCCAATGTAATAGATCTCATCTGCCGGCACAAGGCCGATTTTAATTAAAAAAGCCCACAATTTTCCCATTATGTAACCCCTCCTGCCAATGCCTGATATCCGTCATTTCTTCCGATTTCCTCCGGTGCAAACGCAACCATTGGGCTAATGGACCGACCATCCAGCAACACTTCTTCAAAGCGAATCATCAGGAGCATTCCGCCCGGCTTTCCCACCGCCCGATAAGGAATCAGCCTTGCGCCCGGGAGGTGATCCGCTGTCAGCGCCGCCACGGGATCATGAATCATTTCCCGGGGAATTCCCAGTTTTATGCCCACATCTGCTCCAACAACCAACACACTCCCCCCTGTGATGGGGTCTGTTAAAGTATTGCCTGTGTCTACCAATGCCGTCAGTTTCAGTTGCTGTCCCCGCCACCTTAGTTCCACCGGCAGATAGCGCCTCATACCAAGGGGCGATCGGATACCCATTGCACACAAAAGCGCCACCCCGGCCGCCGCCAGAACAAGGGATGTAAAATCTCCGTTTCCCAATCCCAATGCCATACCGCCCAAGGCCATACTCAGCAATACAAACACCATTCCACGACGCAGTGCGCTGAGATTCCACCCGAAAGCGATACCGGACATAACCGCCAGACTTACAACACGCCACAGAAGGTTTCCCAGAAAGCGGAACTCTGGGAGCATACAGATTCCTGCATATGCCCCGCCAAGCAGCGCAGCCACGGCGCATCGTCGCAATCCGCAGGGATATCCCAGCAAGCGGTTCGCGCCCATAAGCAGCAAGCCATCCACCAGAAAATTCAGTAAGACCACCAAATCAAGGTATACTGTCATGTTCCCGCCTCCCTTGT
>JAZRPL010000105.1:0-2598 GCA_045649245.1 Ructibacterium sp. | reverse complement strand
AGCCGGGACTTCTTGCTTTCGTGCTACTCCGCCATACCGCTGCTGCATCCGGCAAATAGCCGTATAACTATCGAAGCCAACATCCCTGTCTGCCCAGTATTCGTGCCAAGCATCAAGGTATTCTGCTCTTTCAACAATCCTCTGCTCTTGGCGAAATGCAAAGTAATAGATAAAGTTGTTGGTGTGGCGAGTAATCATATTCCGCTGCTCCAACTTTTGGATGTATCCCGCTATTGCCTGACGGGATACTCCCTCCCCGATTTTGTGTAGCCGGGCTTCCTTAACTTCATCCGGCATCGCCATAAACACTTCATCCTCAAAGAAGTGATAATATACATTCCGCAGTTTCGTGAAGTCCGTGCCGCCATCGACTTTCAATTCTGTAATCGCATACACCTTAAATGGATCAGCCATAGTTTTGATTGTGTAGGCAGCGTTTTCTCCCCGCCCACACACCTCAAAACCCACTCCATAGCGTTGTAGTTTGCGGTCAATACCTTGTTTGCTTTGTGTGCCAAGCATCCGGGTCAGTTCCGGTTTCGTATAGGAGCGATTAAGTTCTAACATTGTAATTCTTCCTTTCGGTTTTTAGTCAGGCTATTAACAGTAAAATATATATCTATTACTGTTAATTGGATAACTTAATTCGGGTAATTAGCCAACCTTGGGGAGGGTAATGGTAGGCTCCGCAACAGGCAGAGCCGCCTCAATCATCTTGATGGTTTCAGCCATCTGCTTTTCGAAATAGGACTTGGCCATATCCTGACCACGCTTGATGCGGCTATCAGTAATTTCAGCCTTGGCCTTTTCCATATCGAACTTACCGTCTTCGTCCTTGTAGGTATCCAAGAACCACTTCTTTACAGGAGCATACCGATTGCTATTGGTAGTCTTTACACATTCAAGTTCAACCAGCATTTCCTCATGGTCGGGCTGAGCCAGGATGAAATTACGCATGAATTCGAAATCCATACCGTCATAGACGGTCTTCGTTTTGGTGGACTTCTCGATAACCTTGAAAGTGGGGTTCTGTGCCATCAGGCGGCCTAATTCAGCATATTCATTGCTATTGGGGTTCTTGGCACGGTTCAGGGCAGCCTTGGAAGCAGAGATGGTCTTTTCGATAGCATCAACAGAGAACAGGGAGCGAGTAGTCTTCTTCATAACAAATTCCTTTCTTGCCTTTTGGCACTCAGCGGTAGGTCGCGACCCTTATTTTTTATTTTTGTTGAGGTGTTTCCCTCATTGATTACACTCACATTATAGAAAAACTGGTATCCCATATAATGGGAGCGCACTAAAATAAAAAAACATTTATTTTTAATCTTTTTTCTTCTCTCTTGGAATAAGATGTTGTAAGATGTTCGCCACTTGTTCCCTATTGTTCTGTGATGCTCTTGGATGTAAAAACTTGTGCGAAGATGTGTATAAAATAAGGTCAAGACCTTGTTTCGTGAACAATCGATGTGATAAGATACTTTCAGCGATAGGCATGCGGTCTAAATAAAAAGAAAAAAGGCGGTCTGCAAAAGCAGACCACCCAAAAGTCAAGTGTTTGCAACGGTTTTTCGGCTGGTTAGAGCGTCCCCTACACGGGGCATCGCCCCGTGATGCTTCACACGCATGAGGTCGAGGGTTCGAGTCCCCCAGTCTCCACCAGATAACGCCCTAGAAACGAAAGTTTTCAGGGCGTTTTTCTTTGTTTTGCGAACTTTTGGAAAGTAATACTTTTTGCTGCCACGATCTTGCTGATAATTTGCTGACAACCGCAAAATTATCCCCTCCCGTTTTGGGAGGGGACGAAATTGCCAAGAGGATATGGAATTAACTAACGATAAAAGTCAGATACTTCTTACAATTTTAGTTTTGAAGTATACTCAACCATCTCGCCAATACTTGTTCCGTCTTTTGCATAGAGCGTGATTATTGCACGGTAATAATAACCAGCAGTTCCGGTATATGATACTGTTGTAGCATGAGAACTTGTATTTGCGCAAATTAAATTTGGATAGCCTGACTTTGTAAATGTTTTCATTGTTGTCCAGTTGGTTCCATCCGAAGATCGTTGAATTTTAATGCTACTGGCTCCCAATTCATCCATGATATCAAACGCTGCCACTCTAAAATACACTTCAATTTTTGATGTAGCGACTTTGGTTAGTGATTTACTGCTATTCATAAAGAACGCGCTAGATCTATCTTCGATTCCTTCTGCATAAACTGGCATCATTAACATGGATACTATTACCAACATTACTGTGATAACCTTAACAAACCGCTTCACTTATTTCCCTCCGATGTGTAGATTGATTTGATAATATCGATAAGAATATCCTCTTGGCAATCTACAGACACCGAGCAAACTATGCCGCCGGTATTCCATGTTGCGATCTGTCTTTCTATATTGCCCAACAGATAATGAGTCACGCCGTTGTATTCAAATGTTGTTGTTCCATCTTCATCTTTATATATACCTACATTAGTGCTGTCATTAAAAAGCAAGAAATTAATCACAACGGTTCTTTCCCCATTTTTTAAAACCGAATGAATTGATTTCTCCTGATTGTAATCTTCTGTCTTGAAGTCGGAGGCCAAGCG
>JAZRPL010000104.1:0-4504 GCA_045649245.1 Ructibacterium sp. | reverse complement strand
AGAGTAGGCGGTTATTTCTTTGCCCTTAATCTCTCCTAAATCTTATAATTCTTAATCACCGGATTATCTTTAAGTTGCTTGCCGCACCGACCACAAAAATTAGCATTAGATTTTCTGTGCTCTTCGCAGAAAGGACAATCTGCTTTTCGTTCTTGCGATTTGCAGATTGTTTTTTTGTTTTTATGCATACTTCTCACCTCCTTATTATGTATATTTGTTTATTTTTTCTAAACTTTTTGTGTAAAAAAATATTCTCCAATTTCTTCAACCGGTATCCGAAGAAATGCACAAGCATGACAGATTTCATTCTGCTTAAAATATCCCTTATTATTAAGTTTTTGGCTTAATGTACTTGTTGTATTATGTATTTCTTCTGCTAACATCTTCTGTGTTATCTGCTGCTCTCTCATTTTCCCCAGCAACTTATTATAATCAAAACTCATATTCTCACCCCTTGTAGTTTTGTTTTTCTAAACCCAAGATAACACATCATTTTGCTGTTGTCAAGAAAAATTTTCAACTTTTCAAAACTTTTTTTGAAATTCCAGAAAAAAGTATTGATTTTTCTAAACTAATATGGTAATATACAATCACAAGGAAGCGGCGGCGGTTGTTTCCGACACCTACCGGAAGGGAGGTGTTCTGATGTGGAAAAGATTATTTGTTTTACACTGCTTGTAATGATAATCATTTTTTACATAAAGAAATAACCGCCTACTCTGCATAGTAGACGGTTATAGTTAAAATATAAACGTTTTGCGGAAACATTCAAAGCCGTTTCCTTGTATTCATATTAACATATTAACCCTAATATGTCAAGAGGTGAAATCATGCGAAGAGAAACTTGTGCAGAACGCATACGAAAAGGCCTTTCTATTAAAAATATGAAAGCAAGTGAATTATGTGAAAAAACCGGCATTCCTAAATCGGCAATGAGCCAATATATTAACGGTAAATTTGAACCAAAACAAGACCGGATTTATTTAATAGCCAAAGCCTTGGATGTTAGCGAACCATGGCTAATGGGTTTTGACATCTCTCCCTCCACTCCCGCTCCTTCACCGAACAAAGAAACATCCGGGATTGACGTAATGATTTCCACCGAAACCAAAGGCCTCTCTGATGAAGATAAACAAGAGGTCCTTACCTTTATCCAATATAAAAAGTTTCAAAAAGATACCGAGGAAACTTCTAAACCCTTCCAGTCCTCCCGTATCCTTACCACGGCTGATTTTGAGGATGATGAAGAACGTATCGCCGCCTTTGGAGGTATAGAAGAAGACGACACCACCTTTACAACATAATTTTTTTGTCAAAAAATGACAGAATAAGAAAATTCCTCTATAATGTAATAAAATCTTACATTAGGAGGAAAGTCCCATGAAAAACGCAAGAAAAACAGTCAAAAAATTTAAAAGAACCTACAAAATTAAAGGTTCACCAACCACCTATGAACTCAAACGAGTCATAGAACAGTTTGGATTCACCACATATGGATACCATAACGATGAAGACAAACTGCAAGAAACAAAAACCTATGACATTTCTACAGAAAAGCCCGCATTTACTTACACCAAAGGTAGAAAGAAATATGTTTTTTATAACGATCTTTTAAATGAAGCAGATGCTGCCCGAGTTTTAGCGCACGAACTTGGTCATCTTTATTACAACCATATGCACCGACACGAAACCTTGTTCGATACCGGGATCAATAAAGAATGGGAGGCAAACCTTTTTGCCGCATATCTTATGGAACCTAAAAATATAAAAGAAAATTTAATCTTAATCTTAATATCTGCAGTTGTGCTTTCTGGATTTTTATTGGGCTTTCATCACATCAAGGAGTATGCAAACTCTGCAATCCAAACCAGCACACAGCCAAATTATGTGTATACCCAGCCCCAGGAACTTCTGCCGGAAGTTGCAGAAGACCCAAAAACCCCCGCCGATACCACAGTCTATGTTGCAAAATCTGGAACCGTATATCATATTGATCAAAACTGCAGTTATATCAAAGGTCACGACGGCATCCGTAAAATGAGTTTAGAATCTGCAGAGGAAGATAATCTACCGTTATGTTCCCGTTGTAAATCTAAAATGAAATAATAATTAAAAATATAAAAAAGAGAGCCTCCGCAAAAAGCAGAGGCTCTTATAGAAAGAAGGCGTAATATTTATGTCTTATGAAATCACCCAAACAAAAAAGATTTCAAGAACAAAAGTTTTCTTTTGCGCTCTATTAGGATACAGTGCCTTTAACGCTGTATTCAAACTCCCAATTTTTCTTCTGTACCTTATTATCGGTGAAACATTTTCCTTTTTTCGTCTTTTTGAAAGCATTGCCTATTTTGTTCTCTTAGGTAGTTTTAAAGTATGTAGTTTTATTGGCCATAAACTTTTAAAAATAGACGATGCTGTAAGAAGATATTGGTTTACCGTAGGTGCTCTCCTGGTAATTAACTACTCCTATTTTCTCATTAATTATATTCGCTATAAAGAAGGTAGCCCTTTCGAAATCATTATTTTCTTAATTATTGGATTAGTCACCCTTAGTTATAATCGAAAAGACTAGTTCCCTTTCTCAAAAGAATAAATTCACAAAGGAGGTGCTCTCCCATGAAGAAGCGTTCTGACGGCAGATACATGAAACAAATCACCATCAATGGGAAAGTAAAATCCTTCTACGGCAAAACCCAAGCAGAAGTCAATCGAAAGATTATCGAATACCAGGGCGAACAAAAAAACGGCAAAGCATTCTCTGTCGTTGCCGATGAGTGGTGGGGAATTCACCAGGAAAAAATAGAACATAATACCGCCAAGCAATATCGCCCGGCACTTAAAGAGATCATCAATTTCTTTGGGGATATCATGATACAAAATATTGAATCCGCCCAAATCGAAAAGTTTATTTATTCTTTTGCAGCACAAGGCTATGCTAAAAAAACCGTAAAGACCAGACTTTTGGTTTTAAATCTGGTATTTAAATATGCAGTAGTCCACGGATACTGTAACACAAATCCATGCCTATACATTGCAGTGCCAAGGAACTTAAAGACCCAAAAACGGCCATTCCCATCCAAAGAAGAAATCGAAAAGGTCAAAAATAGTACAGATTGTACCTTTGGTCTCTTCGCCTATCTGGTTCTGTACTCCGGACTCCGCCGAGCCGAAGCCCTTGCTCTCACTTATGACGATATTGATTTCGAGAAAAAAGAAATCTCCGTCAATAGGTCCATTTATTGGGTGGGCAACGTTCCCTATTTAAAAACGCCAAAAACCGATGCAGGAACCCGCTCCGTTATTTTATTGGATTGTTTGGCAGCCGAACTGGAAAAGTATAAGAAAACCCAAAAAGCAAAGAATACAGACCTGGTATTTCCCGGGCAAAATGGAGAACTGATGCACAACGGACATTTCACACGTCTTTGGGATAAATATAGAGAAGAAACCGGACTGACCATCACACCGCATCAGTTGCGACACGCCTATGCTACTATCTTGTACGAAGCAGGCGTCGAGGAAAAAGATGCAGCTGACTTAATGGGGCACTCTACCATCCAGATTACCCGTGATATATACACACATATCCGAAACGAGCGAAGAGAAGAAACTAGAAAAAAACTAAATGAATTTAACTTTTAAAACGCAAAAACCGGGGTATTTACCCCGGTTTTTCTATTTTTTATTCTTCTTGATAGGACGAAAAAGCCTTTCACCTCGATCTCCTGCATAATACCTAGTGTATAATACTCTAACATCTATTCCGGTCTTTTCCGCTGCTTCGACAACAGAAAGTTCTTCCCCCTTATAAATAACTTTAGTAGTAGTTGTTCTGTTTCTACTTTGTTGCTTCGCATTACTCCATCTACAGTTTGATGGTTCGTAGTTCCCATCTACATCAATACGATCGATAGACAATGTTTCATCATAACCATGTGCCAAAGCCCAGTCCCTAAACGCAGTAAAATTAGTTTTCCATTCTTCGCACATTATTATTCCTCTTCCTCCATACCGTTTGTAGGATCTATTATTGGGATTGTAGCAACGATTTTTCATACCAACCCATATTTTGTAAATTCTCGATTGACTTTTTCCATGTTTATAGCGTCTTTGAATAGATATGCAACCACACGAAGTAACATTACCCGATTGAAGATGCGTCCCTCGAGCAATGGTTTTATTGCCGCAATCACACATACATTGCCAATAACTGTGTGGCGATTCCATAGGTACAAATTCCATTACTGTTAATCTTCCGAACCGCTGTCCTGTCAAATCATTATAAAACGAGTTACTCATTCTGCCACCTTCTTCATTTCAGCGATGGCTGCTTTGTGTCCTTGGGCATAGCCAAATTTAAACAAGTTAAACTCAAAGTGAAAAAAGTCTTCACTATTTCTGCGAACCTCTCGAAGGTCTGTTTCGTAAGGAGCATACCTATGATTAAGTTTTACATTATTGATCGTTTTCATCACATTTAATCTTGCCATAAAAAATTCCTCCT
>JAZRPL010000103.1:0-3948 GCA_045649245.1 Ructibacterium sp. | reverse complement strand
GCACTGCTGTGTATATATGGTCTGCGCACAGATATGGAGTATTCCGACGATCAGATGTGGAATTCCGACAACGGTTTGTTCACCTACGAATTCTTCGTCAAGGACGGTCAGGTCACCCTGAAGCAAGACGGAACCACCTTTGTTTTTGCGAAGAAGTAATTTTAACATAAAAAACCGCCACCCGGTTGGGTGGCGGTTTTTTAATGAAAAGTGAGTGACTTACTCCTCCTCAGGTGGAGCAAAGGCGGGCATCAAGATCGTATACTTATCGATGGAGGAAGATGCATTCCATGTCATATATCCGCCGGTGCAGCCGGCATCCCGCAGGCCGCGAATCTGCGCCGCAACTTTGTCCGCATCGTAGACGGTGTAGGGCTCGCGAATGGCGTTATAGGCTTGAATCCATGTGCGTACTGCGGCGGGGGTAGCCGTTTCAGATTGACGGCTCATAACGCTCTTGCCCCAGCTGTTGAGGGTGTCATAGGGATTCTCCCAAGGGAGCCAAGTGCCGGAGGCGGAAAAATGATCGGGGTAGGGCATACCGCTTATGACATCCACCACATTGCTGATGGCAGGCCAGTACTGGCCGTATGCCGTTACATAGTTATAGGCGCTTTCACCGTAGACATCGGCGCTGACATATACATCGTGCCGGTGGAGAATGTCCGTGGCATACATCAAAAACCGCTGGATCGCCTGAGCCTTGGTCTCTTCGTAGGTGTTGTGGAAATCAATGGTTCCCGCATTTTCGTATTTCCATGTGCTGTCGGGGAAACGGACATAGTCAAACTGGATCTCGTTGAAACCCATCAGTTCTACTGCTTCCACGGCAAGATCCACCTTATACTGCCAAGCCTTTCTGCTATAGGGCGTGGGCCAGTATTCACCGGAGAGCTTCAGGGGATTTCCCTCTGTGTCCGTGATGGCGTATTCCGGGTGATCTTGAACGAAATAAGAGTCGTTAAAGGTGGTGATGCGTCCGATGACATAGTATCCTGCGTCTTTTATCTTTCGAATCGCGGCCTGATATTCTTCCACAGTGTTATTGGCGGCTGCTGCGCCGGAGGGGCAGTTTTCACTCATAACATCGGCGGCGTAGCCCACAGAGCCACCGTCCACAATATCCACAACAAAGGCGTTGATGCCGCTGTTGTTGGCAATTTCGAGGTAGCGGTCCAGCTCATCAAAGCGCCAGTTTACAAGGTAAAGGGTGCGGCATTCCGCAGGCATTTCGTTGCCCGCAATAGGTCCCTTTTCCCGGGGATAGTAGTCAAGGTTTGCAGCACCGCCGCCACCGTAGAGATCCTCTCGGCCCTCGTGGGTGGCATAGTTTCCGTTGTCATAGTTTGCGAGGGCTTCCTCTTCGGTATCGGCAAGATACCAAGGCAGAATGTAGCCTTCCTCACCGTCCAGAGTGGCCCGGTACATGTGCGCCTGACCATCTTCGTTCAGGTAGTCACAGCCGTTGACCTCTATGGCCGCACCTTTGCCTGCGAAAGCATCCAGGAGTTTGCCGCCTGAATCTCTTAAATTGACGGCGGTTCTCACATAAAGGGTGTGGGCAGGGATGCAGTCGGTAGCATCGGAGACAATGTATGCGTCCTCCTCAAGATATACGATTATGTCATTTAGCAAAATCGAAATTTTTCCCTCGGGGGTCATCTCATATTCCACCGGTGTTCCCCGGGTGAGGACACCCAAAGATGCACCGTTTTCGTCATAATATTCAGCGCCAAGATCCAGTGTGGCAACAAAACCGGGCTCCCATACATGGGGAGGTTCGGTTGCCTCTGTGGGCGGCTGCGTAGGCTCTTGGACAGGCACAGTTACTGTTTGCTCATTGGGGATTGTCGGTGTGCCACGGAGAAAATACCATCCCACAAAAATCAAACCGGCCAAAATGCACAGCAAAAGCAGTATGATAATGATATATATGGCGGTCTGTCTTTTTGACCGCTTTTCAGAGTATTTCCCTGCTGGTTTCATATAATCGCCCCTTGATAAAGTGTAAGATTATTTTACTACAAATATCGACACACTTCAACCGGTTTCGACATTTTCGCAAAAAGACCGCCGCTAAAAAGCGACGGTCTTCCTATTATATCCGATGCACGGGTATGGGCTCCCGGGGCGGTACTTCCCAGCTGTTCAGATCTTTTTCCATCCAGATGGTGCCGTACCAATTTCCGAATTTATAGCCGCAATCCGGGAAAGTGGCCACATGGCGGTAGCCTACCGCCCGGTGGAAGGCTACGGAATCTTCGTTGGCGGTGGTGATAACGGCATAGACCTTCCGATACCCTTGGCTCTGCAAAATCTGCTCCAAAGCGGCGTAGAGTTTTTTGCCAATGCCTTTGCCGCAGGCTTCCGGGCAGAGGTAAATGGATGCGCTGGCGCACCACTGGTAAGCCGCCCGTTCAAAGGGCAGGCTGCCGTAAGCATAGCCAAGGATCACGCCGTCCTCTTCCCAGACCAGCCAGGGGAAATTAGCGGTGATTCCCAAAAATCTTTGGGTAAATTCCGCAAGGCTGGGAACGGTGTACTCAAAGCTGATGGCGGTGTTTTCGATATAGGGGGCGTAAATCTCCAGAATTCGGGGCACATCCTGCACCGTCGCAGGGCGAATGGACATAAAACCACTTCCTCAATACAGATAATTTATTGTACGCCAAATCTGTCCAACTTGCAAGAAAAATCCCCGCCCTTAGGCGGGGATTCCTGGTTTTACATAGTTCTGAGAGTGATGACCCAATCGTTTTTGAAGGGGACCGGCTGAATAAGACAGAAAACATCGTCGGTTCCGGCGGGGATGGTATAGGTGGTGCTGTTATAAGTACCAATGGATGCGTTGTTTTGCATACATAGGGAATGCTCTTCTGTGGAAATGGATATAGTGGCCTCTTCGCCGTTTCGGATTCGAACGCGTTCAAAGCCGTCGATCACAATTCCTAGATCTACAGCACTACCAACAAACTTTTTGACTCTTTGCAATTTTAATTTTCTCTGAGGTGCATCGTTCATTTCCGAATCTCCTATGTTAGTTTTAAGGGGAAGATATTCTTGATTATAACAGAGCCTGAAAACTTTGTAAACAAATCGGCGAAAGATAATGTGGCATCATATTTTTTAATATCAGGAATTAGCCCTTGATGGCAGCCTGGGTTGCTGACAGCAAAAGAGAGAGATTATATGGACTATTTCTTTTGTTCCAACAAAGTTATTGTTTCCAACATATCTATTCTATTAAGGAAATCCAAAACTTTGTATTTCGCATCACAATACGGAGGTAGATGCAGACTTACATCATAATGCAATAGATAGGGCGCATCATAATCAACCATTCCTAATAACAAACGTATTTCTTTTGAATCTAGGTTAATTTTTTTAATGACATCCGTTATTTTATCGTATGATTCCCTATCGGTAGTTATCTGTTCTTGCTCGGCCATTTTCAACACCGAAAGACCATCATATTTTTTATAAATATTGTAGATTGTTAAAAACTCATCCCAAGTTATTGCATGGTCGCATACTACTTTTGTTAAACCAACCCCATACATCCCCTTGGAATATACTTTGGAGTAAATATTGACATATAGCCAATCAATTTCTTCATGACTTTTTGCCTTACCCCAGCAAATAAACCCTTCATTTTCAAGAAAGTTATGAATTGGTGTCTTGCTCCAATTTCCTTTGATTCGTTCATCCTTTATAAGAAAACAAGAAGCGCCTGTGCCAATTTCTCTTTCTTCCATTTTTCTCACCTCTTGAATACAGTATAGCACACTATCTGTCCCATAGGAAGGACTTTACAAAGAAAATCCCGCACCCCAAAGGCCCCCTTGTGTAAAGGGGGCTGGCAAAAATCTCTGATTTTTGACTGGGGGATTGTACAGTATCGACAGAAAACAATCCCTCCGTCTTTTGCTCCGCAAAATCCACCTCCCT
>JAZRPL010000102.1:0-17944 GCA_045649245.1 Ructibacterium sp. | reverse complement strand
CCGTCGAGGCTGCAGAGGGTGCTATCATTGTAGATGGCAAGAAGATTACCATTTACAGCGAGCCCAAGGCTGCAGATCTTCCCTGGGGTGAAATCGGCGTAGACGTTGTTTTAGAGTGTACCGGTTTCTACTGCTCCAAAGAGAAATCTCAGGCACACATCGACGCAGGTGCAAAGAAGGTTGTTATCTCTGCTCCCGCCGGCAATGATCTTAAGACCATTGTATATAGCGTGAATGAGAACACCCTGACCAAGGATGATACCATCATTTCCGCAGCATCCTGTACCACCAACTGCTTAGCTCCCATGGCAAAGGCTCTTAACGACTACGCACCGATTCAGAGCGGTATCATGGCAACCATCCATGCTTACACCGGTGACCAGATGATTTTGGACGGTCCTCACAGAAAAGGCGATTTGCGTCGTGCAAGAGCAGGTGCTGTGAACATTGTTCCTAACTCCACCGGTGCTGCAAAGGCAATCGGTCTGGTTATTCCTGAACTCAACGGCAAGTTGATTGGTGCTGCACAGCGGGTTCCGGTTCCCACCGGTTCTACCACCATCTTGACCGCAGTTGTAAAGGGTGCTGACGTAACCGTAGAGGGCATCAATGCTGCTATGAAAGCGGCTGCTTCTGATTCCTTTGGTTATAATGAAGACCAGATTGTTTCTTCTGACATCATTGGTATTCGTTATGGTTCTCTCTTCGATGCAACCCAGACCATGGTTGCAAAGATTGCAGATGATCTGTACGAAGTACAGGTTGTTTCTTGGTATGACAATGAAAACAGTTATACCAGCCAGATGGTACGGACCATCAAATATTTCGCAGAACTGTAAGATAGACAAGAATCTTATCAAGCCTCCGGATTTTATCCGGGGGCTTTTTCTGTATAAAATTCCAGTCGGGGAAGATACTACAAAAGAGAAAGAGGTGAGAGTTTGCAATATAGTCAAAAGGAATATTTAAATTATTTGGAGAAGAAATCGCCAGATAGTCCGATCTGGAAAAACTGTATTTGGGCATTTTGGGTGGGCGGAACCATCTGCACCATCGGCCAGGGATTTTTAGAGTTGTATCAAAAGGTACTAAAACTGCCGGATGAACAAGCACGAACTGCGGTAAGCATTACCATGATTTTTTTGGGAGCGTTGCTCACCGGTCTGGATGTTTATTGTAAATTGGGAAAGTATGCAGGTGCGGGGACGCTGGTTCCCATTACCGGCTTTGCCAATTCCATTGTTTCCCCTGCCATGGAATTTAAAAAGGAAGGGCTGGTTCTGGGACTGGCCTCAAAAATGTTTGTCATTGCCGGCCCTGTATTGGTTTACGGAATTACCGCTTCGGTAGGAGTGGCACTTTTGTGTTGGATTTTTCAGTTGATAGGGGGATAATATGGGAAAACAGTTAGGAAAACAGACGATACAAATAGCCGGCAATGTCTATATCCGCTCCTTTGCCGCCATTGTCGGACAGAAGGAGAAAGCCGGACCGCTGGGAAACTGTTTTGATGTGACGTTGCCGGATGCGGAATGGAATGAAGAAACATGGGAAAAAACAGAGAGTAAAATGCAGCGGGAAGCAGTCCGTCTGGCCATCCAAAAGGGCGGGCTGGAGCCTAAGGATGTTCGCTATGCATTTGGGGGAGATTTGTTGAATCAGTGTATCGGGGCCGGTTTTGGGCTTCGGGAACTGGAGATTCCTTTCTTGGGGATTTATGGCGCTTGTTCTACCATGATCGAGGGAATCAGCCTTGCATCTATGGTGATAGATGGTGGATTTGCAGACGAGGCCGTAGCGGTAACTTCCAGCCACTTTTGCACGGCAGAGCGGCAGTATCGAATGCCGTTGGAATACGGGGGACAGAGAACACCCACGGCACAATGGACGGTAACCGGTGCCGGCAGTGCTGTACTATCTAGTAAAGAGGGAAAGATTGGCGTCACCCACGTCACTACAGGAAAGATTCTGGATATGGGGGTTAAGGATGCCAACAATATGGGCGGTGCCATGGCGCCGGCAGCAATGGATACCCTTTGTGCCCATTTTCGGGATACGGGCAGAACCCCTGCCGATTATGACTTAATTATAACCGGGGACTTAGGCTTGGTAGGCAGTGAAATCTTGGTGGACCTTATGAAGCAGGAGGGATATGATATTTCTGCAAATTATCAGGATTGCGGATGCATGATATATCATACAAAGACGCAGGACGTACACGCCGGAGGCAGCGGTTGCGGATGTATTGCTTCGGTTTTGTGCGGATATATCCTAGACCAGATGGAGAAGGGGAGATGGAAAAATGTTCTGGCGGTGGGAACCGGTGCATTGCTTAGCCCAACTTCAAGTTTGCAGGGAGAAACAGTGCCCGGTATTGCCCATGCGGTTAGTTTGTCCTATAGGGAAAGAGAAAAAGGAGGCAAAAAATAATGCAATATCTTCATGCCTTTTGGGTTGGCGGATTCATTTGTGTCATTGCACAAATCCTGATTGATAAAACAAAACTGACGCCGGCACGGATTCTGGTTTTATTTGTGGTGGCGGGAACCATTCTGGGCGGATTGGGGATTTATGAGCCCCTGGTGAAGTTTGCCGGGGCCGGTGCAACCGTACCCATTATTGGCTTTGGCAATGTTTTGGCACAAGGAGTCATAAAGGGGATCCAAGAACATGGATTCCTTGGTATCATCACCGGAGGAACCACGGCGGCCTCCGGAGGAATTGGGGCATCCATACTATTTGGGTTTTTGACGGCAATGATATTCAAACCGAAGATAAAAGCATAATTTAGATGTTATTTTAATGAATAATAGTATACAAAAAGTAGTTTTAATAGCACAAAAATCTGACGATATAGAGAATTTATGATATAATCAAAAGGTTATTATTTAGCGAAAAGAGGTGTGGAAATGGCTAAGGCAAGTAAAGCGGATTGGGCCCGCTATACCCTTCGCATTCCGCAGGAACTTCTGGAAAAGTTTGGTTATGTCGCAGAATATGAGGGGAGAACCAAAAACCGGGAGCTGGGAAGGATGATAAAAAAGCGAGTGCTGGAGTTCGAGAAGGAACATGGACCCATTGACATCAATGATATGGACTTTTAGGGATATTTGATAAAAAAGGAGTCACTCATTGCGTTAAATTTCGCAACAAGAGACTCCTTTTTTTATTGAGATAAAATGGTTTGGCAGGGGAAATTGGTTATCGCCGCTCGTAACGGTTGAGATCCTTTAGCAGGCAGAAAGTTTCCAGACAGATAGCATCGGCGTTTTCGGCCAGCAAGGTCCAGTTTTCGTAGTCAATAACGCCGGTCACAGGAATGCCGTTTTGGCGTTGAAAGAGGATAACGGCCTCGGTGGTATCTGCGTCAAACAGACCGTCCGGGTTGATAAGAGTGCCTCCTTCCAATCGATGATTTGCTCGAAGAAAGGATTCTGCTTCCAGGACATTTTGTCGATGATCAAACATATTAAATTTCATGATTGCCCTCCTTGGGTGTTTTCGCTAAGGGGATAACCGGGATACTGCCCCGGGGAGCGTTCCTCTCCTAAGACAAGGTCGTTGTATAAATCCGCAATGGCATTCCAGGTGCGCAGTCCCACGATGCCACGGGGCAGTAATCCGTAAGCCCGCTGAAAGGCCAAGACGGCGCTCTCTGTTTCGGTGCCAAAATAGCCGGTGACAGGAACTTTGGGAATCGAGTTATTAAAATCGGCGATTTTGGAAAGATAGGTCTGCAAAAGACGGACGTTGTTGCCATTCATGCCGCGACGAAGGGCGGAACCCGGATAGACGGCTGCTGCACCCCCGCGGAAATCAGGCGGGAGTCCGGCAATGACAGAGGTATAGCGGGAATAGAGGGCATCCCATGTGGCTTGGTTAACAACACCGGTTTGAGGCAGGCCTTCCGATTGCTGAAAAGCGCTGACGGAACGGGCGGTGTTGGGGCCGTAGATTCCGTCTACAGAAACGGCAGGAATAAAGTCATTGAATTCGGCGATCATGTTTAAAAAGTATTGGAGCAACTGAATGCTCTCGCCCTCATCGCCTTCTCGCAGTTCGGTTTTGTACTGGCGGCTGACCTGATCCAGTTGAATGCCTTCCGAATCTAATTCCGACAAACGCTTGACGGTAGTAAAAATAAAGTATATCCTATACCAGGTAGCCTTTCCTACAATGCCGTCCGGCGTTAGGTTAAAGATGCGCTGAAACGCCTTAACGGCATCTTCGGTGGGAACGTCGAAAAATCCGTCGGTATACGGAATCTTGGGAATGGCAGGATAATTGCGGGAAATCCGATTGAGGAAAAGTTGCAAAGAAGTTACCGCCTGACTTAAAGAACCCAGTTGGAGCGGTGTTCCGGGGTAACTTTGGGTAATGTCTGCGATGGGAGCGTCGGTAACAAGATTGATGTCGTTGCCATAATAATATGTTAAAATATCATAGGGGGTATAACCTTGATTGGCAAGATCTACCGTACCCCATTGGGAAAGACCGCCGGGACAGGTGGTGGTGGTTCCGTTGCAGTATTGGGCAAAAATCGGCTCTAAAGTCCCTTCCCGGACAATGTAATCGTTAAAAATTTCATCTACAATCTGACTGATGTTTTCAAAAATATCCCGGCCTTGGATGTAGGACTGATCGTATTGGGTGTTGTTGGTAATATCAAAGTCATATCCTTGTGCCCGATAGTATTCTGTAAAAACCCGATTGAGCGCATAAGTAATTTGGGCATAGATATTGGCGCGGATGGCGCTTTCCGGCCAGGTGGGGAAGATTTCGCTGGAGGCCACATTTTTGATATACTGTGCAAAAGGGACGGTAACATTAGATGCGGAAGTGTCGCTGGGGGCGCCCAGATGTACGGTAATGGATTGAGGAACATAAAAGGTAACAGGCATAGAATCCTCCTTTCTAAAAGTTGTGGTTATAAAGACGGCCCTTGGGCCGATTCGTCCACTGTAATTTCTCCTGCTTGTGACCCGTCTTCGGGGAGGGGGACCAGTGCCACCGGCTGAATGGAGTTGACTTGGTCAAAAATGGGGACATTGATTGCTCTTTCGGTATAATAGCCGGGAAATTCGATTTTGATGTCGTAGATACTATAAGGGCGAATTACCCCGCCGGGGGCTTGGGAATAACTGCCTTGAGGTGCCGGCAGGGAGATCCGCTGGGTCTGCCCGCTTTTGTCAGTAATCATCTCCGATAAGACGGTGGATGCCTCCCCTGTGGAGGAAACCGTAACCTTGGCCCCCTCCACCGGAATGGCGCCTTTGGCCAGAGTTACTTGTACGATTAAAGAGCCTTGCCCGGTAAGGGGGGCTGTTTGGGAAAAGGTTGCACCGTCCATTAACTTGGTGGAAGAAGGGTCTGTATTTGCCAAAACAGCGGGGTTCTCAAAGGGATGGGACAGTCCTTGGAATAAGGCTTCGTTGAATTGATGATAGGTTTCGTTCATAGGTATCGCCTCCTATGAATTATGGTATGTATCAAAGGGCGGATGGTGCCTGACCCACAAAAAATAATAGAAAAGGGAAGGAAAAGAAGATGAAAGAAAAACTATGGATTCATGGTTTGCGACTGGGAAAACCTGGCGGAGGAATGATTTCTTGTGCAGCGTGCGGACAAATTCTGGGATATTTGTCTCCAAAACGGGGCGGGAGCAGTTATTTACATTTTCTTTGCAAATGCGGAAACAGCGGATATCTAAGACAGGAGGGGCAGGGGGACGCAGAACAGTTGACAGAGATAGCAGATTTAGAGCGCCGTGAGGTTCGCTGTTCTGTCTGTCGGCAGGAGTTGTTCTCCGTCAGCGAGCAGGTAGGCAGTTTTGGATTCCGAATCCAATGCACCTGCGGCCATGTCTTTGATAGTGCGTATTTGCGAAAGCGTCGTGTATATGAAGAAGAAATGGGAAAATAAGGTTTACATAATATTTTGCGGCTAAGAAAAAAGGAAGAGAAAGAGGTATTTTTACGGAAAACCCAGGGCTTTGTCGGAACTTGCGAGAGAATGGGGATTGTTTTCTAATAAAATCCGCCTTAAAATAAAGACATCAAGGAGAGGGCTGGGAGGAAACGAACATGAAAATGGATTATGAATTCCAAGGATGTGACGGTGCAGAATATAAGGTGGAACTTACCATGATTCAGGAAGAAGCAGAAGTGCGGCCTTACGGAATCCGGGCGGAAATTTTTCGGGAAGGCATCCTAAAGGAAAAGGCGGAGGCAACCAGGCGGTTTTTGACCCAAGGGGAGACAGAAAAGGCGATGGAATTGTTGCGTAAGTTTCAGGTAACGCCTTGTACCTTATCCGATGTCATTTAGATTTAGGAAGAAGAAAAGAACCGATATCTTAAGAGAGTCGGTTCTTTTTTATGTGCAGCAGGTGCAGGGAAAGAGGGGGCGAAAATAAAAGAAATTTATAAAAAATAGTAGACAGTAGGCATGTTTTTGTGCTATGATAAAAAAGAAATAGAAAGGTAGGAGGCTTAGCATGGATATCTTTGTTGAGCAGTTGGTAAAGAAAAAAAGAACCGGAAAGGATCTTGCTAAAATTTTTGCGTGTTTGGTAGGAGCCTTCGTTTTGCTGTTTGCCATAACCATGGGATTGGCGATACCGGCTTTGGGTTTTTTTATTTTTGCTGTATGTGCTGTGTTCATTTACCTGTTATACCAAATGGTCTGTTCTACCAAACTAGAGTATGAATATTGTTTTACCAATGGCATTTTGGATATAGATAAAATCATCAATTTTCGCAGTCGAAAGTCTATGCTGGAGATTAATGTGCGCAAAATGGAGATGATGGGGACACGGCAGAACCGAGCCTTTTTTGCAAACATGGAGGATCGCAGCGTCAAAAAGGTGGATGCTTGCACCTATCGGGAGGCAGAAGATTTATGCTTTTTGCTTTTCCGGGATGAAGCGGGCAGAAAAATCATGGTACTCTTTAACCCCAATGACGAAATCAAAGAGGGTATTCGGCGGTATAATCCGCAAAAGGTGTTTTTAAATGATGAGAGTTGGAACTGATGTTGTAGAAATCAGCCGTTTTGCTGAAATGAAAAATTTGGATGCCTTTGTTAAGCGGGTTTTTTCCAAGCAGGAAAGTGCATATTTCTCCCAAAAGAAGAATTCTTGGGAGAGCATTGCGGGGTTTTATGCTGCCAAGGAGGCTTTTTCCAAATACCTAGGCAGCGGGATGCGGGGCTTTGGTTGGAAAGATATTGAGATTGTTCATGATGCACTTGGAAAACCGTCCATTTGGTTTTTGGGACATCCGGCGGCAGTCGATGTAAGCATCAGCCATTCTGATACTGTGGCGATTGCCGTGGTTTGCGGTGAAGAGCATGGCTTGGGAGGTATCCTTGCAGAGGACATCAAAACCTATCAGGCGTTGTTGCCCAAACGGTGGGATGCGATGCATAAGGGAGACTGCGGTCGAGTTTTTCTTCTGGCAGGATCTCGTGGTATGACCGGTGCGGCAGCACTATCGGCAGAGGCTGCACTGCGAAGCGGCAGCGGCTTGGTAACCGTAGGGACACCGGAGAGTGAGCAGAAGGTATTGGCTGCCAAGTTGACCGAGGCCATGACGTTGGCGTTGCCCGACCGGGACGGGTTGGTGGCATTGTCTGCCAAAGAAACCGTTCTTTCTAGGATTCAGGCAAGCGATGCGGCAGCAATCGGACCGGGTCTTGGCAAAGGGCCGGATCTTTGGAAGATATTACAAGGGGCACTGTCTGGCAAAACCCCGTTGGTCATAGATGCAGATGGTCTAAATGCTCTGGCGGAGCATATAGATATATTAGATGGCCAATATGGACAGGTGGTGCTAACACCTCATCCGGGCGAGATGGCTCTTCTTTGCAGATGTTCTATCCAAGAGGTGGAAGAATCCAGAAAAGAGATTGCTCTTAGGTTTGCGGTGGAAAAAAAGGTGACATTGCTCTTAAAAGGGAAAGATACCGTCATTGTTTCGCCTCGGGGTGAGATGCATATAAACCCGACCGGAAACAACGGTATGGCTACCGGTGGAATGGGAGATGTACTGACCGGTGTCATTGCTTCTTTGCTGGGGCAGGGACTGGACGGATATCAAGCGGCTGTTTTGGGGGCTTTCCTCCATGGCTTGGCCGGAGATTTAGCCGCCCGGGAATTGGGAGAGTTTGGGATGATTGCCGGAGATGTGGTAGCACAGTTGCCCTATGCCATCAAATTACTGCAAAAGCCGTAATGGAGGGGTTTGGTGAAAAAAGGTATTTCGATATGGATCATCGTAATACTTATGATAAGCCTTACCGCCTGTAAAGGCGATGAGAATACGAAACTAAGCAAAAGATACAAGGATTTAAAAAGTTATACGGCACAGGTTACCGTGACGGTAACCGGGAACAAGGGAGCGGCGGTATACCGTTTGTCTCAAAGTTATCGGACACCGGATGAATACCGTGTCGAGGTGTTAGAGCCCGCGAGAATGGACGGAACGGTCAGTGTGATTCGGGGACAGGAGATGTGGCTCCGCAGTGCAGGCACACCGGCCATGCGGCTGGAACAAGGAAATCTGGAGGAGCAAACAGATACCCTCTTTTTGGCAGAGTTTTTGAAGGCGTATTTTGACCGGGAAACAGTTCCTGTGCTGTCGCCCAATCAAGAGGGAATCATGGTTTTAACGGCACCGGAGCGGGGGAATTCCCGATATCGGTTTACCCAGGAGTTGTGGATTGATGCAACTTCTAATTTGCCAAAACGTCTAATTACTTATGACGAGGACGGCAATGAGATGGTTCGGGTGGAATATGACACATTCGTGCCGGATGCAGAGATTGAGGACAGTGTATTTTTGCCTTGAGAAAGGGGCAAAAAGCAAAGGAAAAGGAGATACCGCAGAAGATGAACGTAAAGGAAAGAGCTTGGGCGGAGATTGATCTGGATGCAATCAAACATAATATACAGCGGATTCGGGACTACGTCCGTCCGGAAACGAAAATCCTTGGCGTAGTCAAGGCGGATGCGTATGGCCACGGATGCTTGCAGGTGGCAAAAACCCTCCTGCAAAACGGGGCCGATTCTCTGGCGGTGGCTTGTCTGGATGAAGCAGTTCAGTTGCGTCGGTGTAATATCAAGAGCCCCATTCTGGTTTTAGGGCACGTGGATGCCGAGGAGGCGGAACAGGTGGTTCGGGAAGATGTCATTCCCGGTTGTTTCCGCTATGAACTGGCTCGTAATCTGTCCCGGGCAGCCGTAAAATTGGGGAAACGGGTCAAAATTCATATTAAGTTAGATACCGGTATGGGTCGTATTGGATTTCGTTATACCGAAGATGAGACCATCAATCAGGAAACCATTGATACTATTTTGAAAATAGCAGTGCTTCCTAATCTGGATATTGACGGAATTTTTACTCACTTTTCGGTGGCGGACGAAGGGGACGATGCCTATACCAAACTGCAGTTTGGGCGGTTTCAGGAGGCTTGCAATCGTCTTAAATCCAACGGATTGGAAATTCCGATTCGGCATTGTTGCAACAGTGCCGCGCTGATTCGGTTTCCTGAAATGCATATGGATATGGTGCGCCCCGGTATCATTCTCTATGGAATGCGCCCATCTTCGTTTGTAGACTGTGGTCGGTTGCATCTGCGCCCGGCTATGCAGTTTAAAGCAAAAATTACCAATGTGAAAGAAGTGGAGGCCGGCGTAAGCGTCAGTTACGGGCGACGGTTTCAAACCTCCGATGTTGCCAAAATTGCAACCGTGCCGGTGGGTTATGCGGATGGATACTCCCGTATCTTATCCGGAAAGAGTCAGGTCATTGCCGGTGGAACTTTGTGCAATGTAATCGGAAATATTTGTATGGATCAATGTATGATTGATGTCAGTATGGTCAATACTATCTCTGTCGGCGACGATGTCATTTTGTTCGGCAAGAGTGATGATATAGAATTACCGGTAGAGAGCCTTGCCGACAAAATGGGGACGATTAATTACGAAATCCTTTGTATCATCGGCAAGCGGATTCCGCGGATTTACCTTAGGGGCGGTAAGGTCAGCGAAGAGCACAATTATTTGCTGGACTCGCCCATTTCGGACTGATTTTTTGGCAATCAACGTACATAAGACCATCGTCGTTAGCCGTATGTCCCAAGATTATGTACCAAAATCAGCCAAGCCGCATAAAATGCCAATGAGGAAAGGGATGTCTTGGGCGTAAGAGAAGTCGGCGTGCCAAGGCCGGGCAAGGATGTTTTGTCCGTTCATACCTGAATCTGAACTTGCGGAGTGTGAATGTTTTGGTAGTAAAAAGAGGAGATATTTATTATGCAGATTTAAGTCCGGTTGTAGGCTCGGAGCAGGGGGGCGTCCGTCCGGTTTTGATTATTCAAAACGATGTGGGAAATCGGTATAGTCCTACCGTCATTGCTACGGCAATTACCTCGCAAATCAATAAGGCGAAAATGCCCACCCACATTGAAATCGGTGCCGGAGGATTTGGCCTGTCCCGGGATTCGGTGGTGCTGGCAGAACAGATCAGAACCATTGACAAGCGGCGGCTGAAGGAAAAAATCGGACATTTAGACGAAACTTTAATGGACAAGGTAAATGAAGCACTGGAGATTTCTTTCGGACTCTCCTGAGTGTAGGATAACAGCAAAAAGAAAAACAGAAAGGATGAGAACGATGAAAAAGAGAGGAAAATTTGCAGTCATTGGTATCATACTGGGGATTTGTCTGGTTTTTGCCGGCGGAATAGCGGCCTTTTCGGAACCGGGCAGCACCGACGATCCGGTAGTAACAAAAAGTTATATTGTAGATAAGGTAATTCCGGAGATTAAGGCATATGTTGACGAACGGTTCGGAATTGCCGCATCGGAAGGGATGGCAACGGCGCGCAGTGACAGTTATACCGTGGTGAATGTTTCTTCCGGAAAAACCGTTCTCTGTGAAGCGGGTACGGAACTGATTCTGCGTATGGGCAAAGGTACGATTATTGCCACAGAGAAAGGTGGCTTGGCAGATACTACCGTTGGTTATGATCTGGCTAACGGTACGGCCATGCCCTCAAATCATCAGTTGATTGTTCCGGTGGCCGATGGCCGTGGCTTCCGTGCAGAAACCGATGTGATTGTCCTGGTAAAAGGCGGCTATACGGTACAGTAGTGAGAAAAAAGAAAGAAAATGGCTATGGCGAGGTTTTGTGCCATAGCCATTTTTGCGTAGGGAACGGACGGACAGATGGATGCGAACCTTTTGATGCGCAAAAAAATTTATAAAACCTCTTGACAGAAGGGAAAAAATCAAGTATAATGTTTATCTGTAAAGCGAAGAAACTTTACAGATATTTGGCCTTAGCGGAGTGAAGAGAATGGAAAAGAATGTTCAGATCGGCTTGCTGTTTTCCATTTACCGGAATATGCTGACCCAGCGGCAAGCAGAGAGTATAGACCTTTATTATAACGAGGACTTGTCTTTGGGTGAAATTGGCCAGCATATGGGAATTACCAGGCAGGGCGTTCGGGATAACATCAAGCGGGGGGAACACATTCTGTTTGATGTTGAGGAGCGGCTTGGACTGGCCCAACGTTTTCTTGGCATCAAAGAAAAACTGGAGTACATCGATCAAGTGATTCGTGAGATTGAGCAATCGCCTAATATCCGCTGTTTGTCCGATGACATTAAGAGGAAAATCAACGAGATTCTTACCATGGTTGGCGAGATGAATGAGGATGTATAAGACGGAGATGGAGGTGCGGCAATGGCCTTTGAAAGTTTGACCGATAAACTGCAGAATACTTTCCGGAAGTTAAAGGGCAAAGGAAAAGTTAGTGAAAAAGATTTGAAAGATGCCATGCGTGAAGTAAAACTTGCCCTCTTGGAAGCAGATGTTAATTTCAAGGTGGTCAAGGACTTTGTGCGGCAAGTGAGTGAGCGGGCCTCCGGCGCAGAGGTGATGGAGTCTTTAACACCGGCCCAACAGGTCATCAAGATTGTTCGGGAAGAACTGGTCCGTTTGATGGGGGAAACTGAGCAGAAACTTGCCATTGCATCCAAGCCGCCTACCGTTATTTTGATGGCGGGTTTGCAAGGTGCCGGAAAGACTACGACTGCGGCTAAATTGGGTGGATTATTAAAGAAACAGGGAAAGCGGCCGCTTCTTTGTGCTTGCGATGTTCATCGGCCTGCGGCGGTAAAGCAACTGCAGGTGGTGGGCGAAAAATTAGAAATTCCGGTCTTTGCTGTAGAAGGCAGTCAAGATGCTGTGGGGATTGCTAAGGAGGGTCTTGCCCATGCAAATCGTCATGCCAATGACGTCTTGATTGTAGATACTGCAGGGCGGTTGCATATTGATGAAACCCTGATGGATGAATTAAAGGAAATTTGTGCTACGGTAAACCCCACCGAGATTCTTCTGGTGGTGGATGCCATGACCGGTCAGGATGCGGTCAATGTAGCAGATGCCTTTAACAAGGAACTGGAAATCAGTGGTGTGGTGCTGACCAAATTGGATGGCGATACCCGTGGCGGTGCAGCCCTTTCGGTACGGGCGGTAACCCAAAAACCCATCAAATACTGCGGCATGGGAGAAAAACTTACCGATTTGGAAGTGTTTCATCCCGACCGCATGGCTTCTAGAATTCTGGGCATGGGAGATATGCTCAGTTTGATTGAGAAGGCAGAACAGGCTCTGGATATGAAAAAGGCAGAGGAATTAGAGCGGAAACTTCGCTCTCAGCAGTTTACCTTTACCGATTTTCTGGACCAGATGGAACAGATGAAGAATATGGGACCTATCCAAAATGTGCTGGGTATGTTGCCGGGAGTCAATGCAAGTGCTTTGAAAAACCTGGACGTGGACGAGAAACGATTGGCTCGGATTGAGGCGATTGTGCTGGCCATGACTCCTCGGGAGCGGGAATTGCAGGATAAGTTGACCCCTTCCAGAAAAGAGCGGATTGCCAAAGGCAGCGGTGTCAGTATTGTGGAGGTCAACGCCCTGGTGAAACAGTTTGATCAGATGCAAAAGTTAATGAAGCAATTTGGCGGTGCAGGGAAGAAAATGAAACGGCACGGCGGTCTGTTCGGCGGTCGGATGCCCGGCGGCTTCCCGGGATTTTAGGAAAAGAAAAGAATTAGGGCTATGCCCGTAACCATTATATTTTATATTTATTTTTGGAGGTATTTTAAAATGGCAGTTAAGATTCGTTTGAAGAGAATGGGTGCAAAGAGAACCCCGTTTTATCGTGTGGTTGTTGCGGATTCCAGATATCCCAGAGACGGACGGTTTATTGAGCAGGTAGGTACTTACAATCCCATGACCGATCCTTCCACTACAGAATTTGATGCAGAAAAAGTTCAAAAGTGGATTAAAAACGGTGCACAACCTACGGATACTGTAAAGCGTCTTTTGAAGGAAAAGGGTATTATCTAATCGTGGGATTGGAGGAATCAGGAATGTGTGAGCTGTTAGAATTTATCGCAAAATCTATGGTGAATCATCCCGAAGCCGTAGAGATTACTGTGGTAGAAAAGGAATCGGCCACCGTATTGCAGCTTCATGTGGCAGAAGATGACATGGGTAAAGTCATCGGGAAACAAGGCCGAATTGCCAAGGCGATTCGGACCGTGATGAAGGCTGCAGTTGGCAACAATGGCAAAAAAGTCATTGTTGATATTGGATAAAACGTATGGTAGGAGGGGGCGCGCTTTGGTGCGTCCCTTCTGCGTTTTGGGAGGAGAAACAAATGGAAAAACAACTGGAACTTGGCAAGGTGGTCAATACCCATGGGATTCGTGGGGAAATTAAAATCCAACCCTGGTGCGATGATCCGGCACTCTTTGAGGAACTGGAATATATTTATGTTGGCGGCCGCCGTTTTGCGTTGCTGCGGAGTCGGCTGCATAAAAACTGCGTCATTGCACAACTGGAAGGAATCTCGGATATGAATGCAGCGGAAGGTTTGCGAAATCAGATTGTTACCATTGAGCGTGAGATGCTTGGGGAACTGCCGGAGGGAACTTACTATATTGTGGACTTGGAAGGGCTGACGGTTCGTACCACAGAGGGAGAGACCTTGGGAACCATTGCCGAGGTCATCAAGACCGGCAGCAATGACGTTTATGTAGTGGATGCACCGGGCAGAAAACCGATTTTAATTCCGGTTATTCCGCAGGTGGTTAAGGAAGTAAATGTGGAAGAAGGATATGTGTCGGTAGAACTGATGGAAGGGTTGATAGACTGATGCGAGTGGATATTTTAACGCTGTTTCCGGAGATGTTTGAGGCTGTATTGGATAACAGCATTATTGGTCGGGCCAAGAAAAAAGGAATTCTGGAACTGCATTATGTACAGATTCGGGAATTTGCGCATAATAAGCATCGCCAAGTAGATGATTATCCTTATGGTGGCGGTGCCGGCATGATTATGCAGGCAGAACCTATCTATCAGGCTTATCAAAGTGTATGCCAAGGCCTTTCGTATAAGCCAAAGACCATTTATCTTTCCCCCCAGGGGAAACCTTTTCGGCAGGGAACGGCCAAGCGGCTAGCCAAGGAGAAGCATCTGGTTCTCCTTTGCGGACATTACGAGGGCGTGGATCAGAGGATTTTAGACGAAGTGGTAGATATGGAGATTTCCTTGGGAGATTTCGTGCTGACTGGCGGTGAATTGGCGGCCATGGCGGTGGTGGATGCTACGGCGCGGCTGATTCCGGGCGTCTTAAAGAGCGAAGAGGCTTTTTCGGAGGAATCTCACTTTTCCGGACTTTTGGAACATCCCCAATATACCCGTCCCGAAGTGTGGCGTGGCCGATCTGTGCCGGAAATTCTTTTAAGTGGTCATCACAAAAATATCGAGGCATGGAAACGGGAGATGTCTATTCGGACAACCTTCCGAAAACGCCGTGGTATGCTGGCTAAAGCACCTTTGAGCGAAAAAGAGAAAATTTTCGCAGAAGAACTCAAAAAAAACGAAAACTTGTGAAAACATAGTTGTAATTAGAATGGAAATATGTTATACTATAACTAATTATAATAAAAATTCGGTGCAAAAGATACCAGAATGAGAAAGGCAGTGATAGACCATGAAATGTCCGAAATGCCATCAAAACATTCCTGAGAATGCGGCGATTTGTCCTCTTTGTCGGGCAGAGATTCCGTTCCGTAAGGATGCCCGGGATTTTTCTAATCAGGATACCGGACGGTTTTCGGCAGTAGACCCGTCCAAGGACAGTTATGACTTTGACCTGCAATATACCTTGACATTTAAAGATGCCGGCGAAATTCGGCAAGCCATTGCGGATATGGATTTGGGCCTTGGCAAAGAACCTCGGGGTGATTTATTCCCGACAGAAAAGAAGCAAGAGCCGGAAGGGTATAAACCGGAGCATCGGCAGCGTTCTTTAGAGGAAATGGAAGAGGCTGCACAGCGTGCGGCACTTCGGCGGGAACGTCGGGCGTCGGGTGGTAAAATGCATGACCGTGGACGGCGGATTTATGTGGAAAGAATGAGCCGCAGAGATCGGGAAAAAGCGGCAGCGCTACGGGCAGCGAAAGCCAGACGAGGCCGCTCGGAGCAGGATAGCAAGAAGAATCGAAGATTGATTTTTGGAACCGGTGTGGCGGTGCTTGTTGTGGCATTGATCATCGGCACCATTAATTTGTTTGCCGGAATGGTAGATGGAGAGGTGAAGTATCCCACCATCTATACCAAGGGCAACCAACTCTATATGTATTATGATAAAAAGCCACAACTTCTCAGTACAAACTTGATTAGCGCCTATGCGGCACCTGCGGCAACGACGCAGACTGCTTCTTCCAAAAAGAAATTGGAAGACCCCAAGGCCTATCAGGCGGTGACTCCTACCGAAAAGCAGTTGATTCATGTTTCTGAGGACGGTCTTTACACCTATTTTATGGAGAATATGGATTTAAACAGTGGCCGCGGCGATTTGGTTTACTATCAGAACGATGCTCCCAAGACCCGGACCTTGGTTTCTATCTCGGTGTATCATCAACTGGAGATTGCCCAGGATGGACGGTCGATCCTTTTCCTGCGGAAAACAGATGACATGGGTTATCACGGCGAACTGTGTTATTGGAATCCGTCTTTGAAAGAGCCTGTTTCCATTGAGCAGGATATTTGCAGCAACAATTTCGCCTTTGCACAAAACGGGCAGAGGGTGCTGTATATCAAGAACTTCAATACTGCCGTTAACACCGGTGATCTTTGTGTTAGAGATTTCGGTAAAGATGCCTCGGCCGAAAGCCGGCAACTTGACGAAAAGGTGGCCTTTGTGTTTGGTACGACCCCTAAGAGTGATATCTATCTCTATGCAAAGAATTATGATACAAAGACAGGTACCTATAGCCTGTATTCTCTGGAGGAAAGCGGAATTCCTGCAGTACGGGCCGAAAAAGCATTTTTAGCACCGGTTCTTTTGACTAAGTCAGAGGGTGCTTATGTTTACAGTAATTATAAAGATAATTTCCAGACTGTAAGTTATCTTGATTTGGCAGCGGGTGTCGGCAATGTAGTTGCTGATGAGGTAACCCGGATAGAGCGGCTAAGAAATGATGAAAAGGCTATCATTTACAGCAAGACCTATGCGGAAACAAACAAGAGCGACTATTATATGGCAGCGGCTACCGAAAATGCATCCCAAAAGGTTGCCAATGCCGTGGTTAACTTGAAAGAAAGTTCCCGAAGCCGGAATCAGTTTGATATTAGTGACGATTTTTCCAGAGCAGCCTATATCAGCGGTTATGACGAAGAAAACGGGCGCGGTGCATTGATGACCATGAGCATTGTCAATGGTTATGTAGGTACGGAAAAGCGGATCTCGGATGAAGCATACGGCTGTGATGTTTCGGCAGACGGTGCAGTGGTTCGGTTTGCGGCAAATTACAACAAAGATTTAGGTGTTGTGAGTCTGGCTGTTTACACCAACTCCAATACGGTGACTTTGGCCGAGGAGGTCAGCGCCGGAGCATTTACTTATGATACCGCCGGAGAGATCATGGTCTATGCCACCGATGTTCAGTCAACGCCTATCAATTCCGGAAACATTGAATGTGTAACCACCAAGGGTCGTGTACGGAAAATTGAGGAAGCCGTTAGTTCTTATGGCCTGAAAAAGGACGGAAAGATTCTTTTGCTCAAGCGGGAAGGCGAAGGGGAATTACCTCCCGGAAAACTGTATTTCTCCAATGAAAAGGGCAGCAGAATCAAGTTGATGGACGAAGGCGTTACCAGTGCACTCTTCTATTGATGATGAAAAAACGGATTGGAATTATGGGGGGGACCTTTGATCCTCCCCATATCGGACATTTGGCCATGGCAGAGCAGGTGCGTCAGACCATGGCGTTAGACGAGATTTGGTTTGTTCCAACCGGCGGAATTTCCTATAAAAAAACCGAAGGGATTTCAAGCCCCAAAGATCGCCTAGCCATGGTTCGGTTGGCGGTGGCCGGAAATGAGAATTTTATCGTTGAGCCGGTGGAAGCTGAAAGCGGCCAAAACAGTTATACCTTTCAAACCTTAGAATATTTTAAGGAACGCTTTCCGGATGTTGAATTTGTCTTTCTTGTAGGTGCCGATTCTTTGGATTACATGGATTGCTGGCGGGAGCCGGCAAGGATTTTTCAAAACTGTATCGTTGCCGTTGTCAACCGGAAAGGGATCTCAGAGGAGAAACTGGTACAAAAGCAAGAGGAACTTATAAGGCGGTTTGATGCCAAAATTGAAAGAATTACCATGCCCACGCTAGATATTTCTTCGACAGAACTGCGGGAGCGGGTTCGTCACGGTCAATCTATTCGGTATTTGGTAAAAGATGCCGTGGGGGAATATATCGAAGCACACCGTTTATATCAAGAAAGGTAAGAGGAGGCGGTGCAGTTGATGGAATTGGAAAAAATCAAGGTTGTCCTTGCCCAGAACCTTAGTGAGCGG
>JAZRPL010000101.1:0-20528 GCA_045649245.1 Ructibacterium sp. | reverse complement strand
CATCTTTCAATGATATATTTACAAAAATTCCATCATCGTCTATCTCTGTTTCTATGCCATACTTTCCTGAAACTATTTTTTCTTTAAGTGATTCTTTTGCCTCACTCTTTATATCGCCTTGTTTGTAGTTTTCATAGACTTCTCGCAATTCTGTCTTTTCGTTTTCTTTTAATGCACTACTTTCGATTAAGTCATCCAGATATTCATCAGGTGTTCTTTCTCCAAAGACATCATCGCAAAAAAGCGGATTATTAAGAATCAGATCATATTCCGAAACATTTCCTTCGCTACCATCTATTCGAGTTTCTGCCTGTTCCTTTGTTCCAAAATGGATACCTATGTCAACATAACTTTTTTCAAATCTATTGAATTGGTATGTACTTCCGTGATATACGCTTTTTATTCGTCCTCTTTTCGCTTTTTCACTACCATTTTTTCGGCTATCAATCGGATAAGTTCTTCCCGATCTTCTTTCGGAATCTGTCGATGAAGCAATATTTCTGCCTCTATCTCTTTCTCCGGAACGCCTCTTTTCTCCATCGTCTTTGCTAAAATCTTCTCCGATGGTGTCATATTCTCCAGAAGTGACATTCTCTACACTCTCCTTATCAACATTTTCTTTTACTATACCACGCTCCGGTTCGGTTTTCAAGTCTTTACTTACTACCGCTTCTGTTTTTACATCAGTTATTCCCTCAACGGATTCATCCTTTTTTGTTGTTTTATTTTCTTCAACATTTCTTTCTTTCGATATGCTGTACCTTGTATCTCCAGTTGCAGTTGTATCCGACACATCCAATGTGTTTTCGATTGCAGAAACAACCTTTGTACCGTTATCAATAAAGTATATAGAAAGTTTTCCAAGCGTACCGTGTTTTTTATAGGTTTTGCGTAATGATTTTGCAAAGGTAGGCATATCAACTCTTTTAGATTTACCTTCCATAATTTTAAAGATAAATTCTTTCGCACCGGCTTCGAGCGTTTCATTGATAGCATCTACAACACCAGAAACTTCTGCATCTGTCGCATCAACATCTGCACCTGATACAATTTCTTTATTTTCTTTCTTTGCGGCAGTTTCAGACTCATTCTTCAAAGGCACTTTCAACTTTTCAATTCTCTCTGCATCTCTAGCCAAAGCCTTGTTTTTGCCCTCAATCTGTTCGCTATCCAACATACTGTCAGGGAAGTATTTAAGGAAATCGCCCTCGGAGGGATTGACAATACCAACTAAATCTGCTATACTAATAATGGAAGTAGGAGTAGCGGTATTCAGTGAGTTTTGCTCAAGGTTGCCGTGTGGATACCTGCTTTCTTTTTTTGTCAGAACCACACTCAAATACAATTTATTGGATTTATCGTTAAACTCCTTAACCTCTAACTTAACAGGAATAATACCTGTGTTGTCACTTAAAGCACTCGCAAACACATACATCTGTTTTAGCGATGCGTCCTCTCTCACAGTTCCTACATATTTATCTTCGTGAGTTTCAATACCCACGGCGTTTTTGATAACATCGGAAAATACAGAAAGCATTTTTACAAAATCACCATACATTGTGTGCTGCTTGTTCATGCTTTCTTTGAGCGAACCTCTTGAATATTGAAAATCAAGTTCAATGTCCGGGTTTAAGTATGTTTTATTGAGTATTCCAAATTCCTTTGCGACTTTTTCAATAATCGGTTTTGCGTGCCTTGTTAGTGTCTTTTGCAAAGCATCGAAATCAACATCATCAAGTGCCTTTGCTTTTTCAGCGTCAAAGCTGACAACATTGACACTTTTTTTATTTAACAATTCTGCCCTTGCATCGTCACTCATATCTATTATTATTTTTTCATTTTCTGTTGCGGACTCTTCTTTTGTCATGGTTGTATTTTGGGAGATATTGTATTCTTGTGGAGAAACAAATTTACCGCCCATTTCTAAAAATCCATATACTGCATCATCCGTAAAAAATCCAACAGGAATTTGCTCAATCATTGTTTCGCCAACTAACATTATTCCAAGGTCTTTATCCACGCTCGCTTCTGCTATAACGTTACCATCTTCGTCAACGAGTAGATCACCCGTTTTTACTTTTTCAAGAACTTCTCGATGTTCGTTATACTTAGCCTTTAAGTATTCTTGACGTTCAGGTGTCAGCAAAGTAAACCGACGTCTTTGTGATTCAAGGTTTCTTCGTTTTCTATCTGCTTTTGCTTTTTCGGTTTCGTTAGAAACAACATCGGCATTTTCAGTAGTAGGTGTAGTGGTATCCACGGGAGAAGTTTCAACCTTGTTATACTTATCATCAACCGCCAAGGTATCTGCAGTCTTATTGGAAACTAGTTTTGTTTCCATTTTCCCGTCAGAAGTAGTTATTTCTACCGTCTGCTGCTCTACCGCTTTCTTTTATAAACAGAAAAAAGGCAGAAACGAACCATGTCGTTTCTGCCTTTTAAATTCCGGTATCTCCTTTATGCATCAGGATTTTGTGCTGAAAAATCCTCTTCATCCAGATCGTTAACCGTTACTTCGACTTGTTTCTTTTTTCCAAAAAACTCAGAAACCTTATCGATAGCATCCGGCGCCAAATCCAGCAATCTGTCATAGACACTGTTTTGAGGGGTTACGGAGATCATACGGATTTTTCCGTTGCCTACTACCAAAAACCCTTCCGGTGTCAGGGAGATTCCACCGCCGGTTGCACCGCCAAACATATCTTTGGGGGCATCCGCTGTGTGTTTTCCGGGCTTGCTGTATTTTTCAAACTCCGAACCGCCTACTCCAAAGCCGATAGCAACTTTGGAAATAGGAATAATAACTGTGCCGTCCGGTCCGTCAATGGCATCGCCCACAATGGTGTTGACATCAATCATGCTTTTAAGGCCTTGCAGTGCCGTGTACATAATTCCTTCAATGGGGTGTTTGTTCTCAGTCATTTTTCACACTTCCTTTTGTAAAATTTTGATAACAATAAGTAATTGCCGGCCGCCAAAATTGTTTAAGCAAGGCATTCATAATATGTGCCGGCCTTACCTTAATTATACTCTTTACTTCCAAATCAAACCGCGGTTTGTAAAAATCCGGGGTAATCTCCATGGTTGGATAAGCCATCTTAATATAGCGGGATATGATAGGGTAGGCAAGGCCTACTGCACTCCAAATCCATCCGTAAAGCATTCCTGTATGTGCCGGATTGCCTGTCCCAAAATCCAATCGAATCCACAAAGAAGATACTTGTACGCGGTGACGGATATTTCCGGAAAACTCACGGAGCACCTCCTTGCTTTGCACAAAGATGGTTCGATACTCATCCAGAACCTCTCTTAATCCTCCTTGCTGATAACCGCCCTTTTCCGGATCATAAATTCGTTGCTTTGCAGTATTCCAATGCCCTAAAAAGGAGTTTTTTGAGGTTTTTCCTTCAGAAGAATTGGGCGTATTTTCTGCCTCTGTCTTTTTCGGTTCTTCGGTAAAATCTCGAAAAATCAATTTCCGACGAAGTCCAAAACCATGCAGTTCCAGCAAAAATTTTTTATCATATATATGCAGATAAAAGGTCCAACGATGCCATACTGCTACGGCTGCTAAGAGAAGTATTATGGCAATCGCCACAGCCAATCCTATCAGCAGGCCTACTACTATATGGTGCATGGGGATACCCCCTTTGCTTTGAATTTTATACTATAGGTTCTAGCGTATTTTCCCCAGACGAAGTTTCCTCTTCCATGGTGATTTGTTCCAGTTCCATAGCAAGTTGCTGCCCCTCTTCGGAATTGCCAAAACTCTCGTAATCGGGCAAATCGGCCAAGGAGGAAATGCCAAAACAACGCAAAAACTCGAGCGTTGTTCCAAATAGGAGCGGCCGCCCCGGTGCATCCAGACGTCCAACCTCCTCAATCAGGCCCCGTTCAATGAGACGGTTTACTACATAATCACAATTAACACCACGGATATGTTCGATATTGCTTCGGGTTACCGGTTGCTTATAAGCAACGATAGCAAGAACCTCGATCGCAGCATTGGACAGGCTTTGTTTCCGGCGCGGTTCTGCCAGCATGGCCACATAGTCATGGTATTCTCCCCGCGTACACATCTGATAAGAATTTTCCAGTTGGAGGATATGGATGCCACGGCGTTCAAAATTATATTCATCCATCATTTTTTTTAAAATTTCCCGTAGAGAACGCTTGTCCACATCTACAATATCTGCCAGTTTTTCCAATTCGACGGCATCGCCGGCAGCAAACAAAACGCTTTCCAAAATTGCTTGTATCTCTCTGATTTCCATACTCTGTTTCCTCTTTGCTTAGTCTTCGATTCCGGTCAAGTCTAACGTTGCATTGTCATCGCTGCGCAATATCTTCGGATTGGAAAGGTCCATGTCCTTTCCATATTCTACCCTTATTTTCTTTAATTTAACCAACTCTAAAACCGCCAAAAATGCAGCAACGGCATCCGGCTTTGTCTTGATTCCGGAAAACAAATCCCGAAAGGTCATCCGGCTTTTAACTAAAAGCCGTTTCCAGATTCCAAGAACTTTTTGCCGGATAGAAATTTTTTCGTGACCAACGATTCCGGCAAAGGAATGCTTAGGCGGCGGTTGCTTCCGCTCTAATTTTTGATAAGCACGTTTATAGGCCTCTACCAGATTTTCCGGCGTCATACTGGCATAATTCCATTCTGCCGGCGGACGCTCAATCGCATCCGGCGCCTTAAAGAACATAGAAGCACCTATATGCTGACGGGGCGCAAAAAACACGGCCGCTTCTTTGATGCGTTGATATTCCAAAAGACGCCGAACCAATTCTTCCCGAGGATCATTTTCGTCCTCGTTTTCCTCCTCGGGTTTGGGCAGGAGCATTTTGGATTTAATCTGGAGCAGGGTTGCTGCCAGTACCAGAAACTCGCTGGAAACTTCCAAGTCCATCTCTTGCATTTCCTTCATGACGCTAAGATATTGATCCAGAATCATCGAGATAGGAATATCGTAGATGCTTACCTTGTTTTTTCGTATCAGGGTCAGCAATAAATCCAATGGCCCTTCGAAATGTTCTAATTTGTAATTGATCTGCTCCATATTACTACCTGTAACTTCCTTTTAGAAAAGGAAGAGTCCAATCACCATTTGATAAAAGTTTATGATTTGGGATTTGCAAAAATATAACAGTCCATTGAAAAAAGGAAGATTGATTAAGAGAATCAGAAGGAAAAATCCGTATCTCTCATACTCCATCAATTTAAAGTAAAGACGTTGGGGCAAAATAGCATTTAATATCTTTGAGCCGTCCAAGGGCGGAATCGGAATCAAATTAAACAAACCAAGTCCTAAGTTGATTTGCACCAAATAAATGCAGATGATATATCCAACAGAAGCCACTTGATAAGAAAACGCAGCATCGGAAGCAAAGGTAAGTTTTCCTATAAATGTTACGCCAACCTGTGCCAAAAAGGCCAACAGAAAGTTGGAGAGAGGACCGCTCAGAGCCGTCAGGACCATGCCGCCTTTTTTGTTGTTAAAGTTCCATGGATTGACAGGAACCGGCTTGGCCCAACCAAAACCAAAAAGAAAGAGGCAAATCGCCCCGACGGGGTCCATGTGACGAAGTGGATTCAAAGAGAGACGTCCTGAAGCCTTGGCGGTTTTATCACCCATCCAATACGCAGAAAGTCCGTGGGAAAGTTCGTGAACAGACAAGGAAAGCAAGACGCAAAAGGCAATAATCAAAACATATAGCAACTTGTCTCCCATGGACATCGTAGTATTGCGAAGCAAAGAAAACAGCATGGCTTTCCCTCCTATAAATCACAGGCAACTAAATCCTCGTAACGCTCCCTGCGAACCGCCAAATTGGCTTTCCCTTCCTTGACAAAGACAATGGGGGGGCGTGGAATTCGATTATAGTTGCTTGCCATAGAATAATTGTAAGCACCGGTAGCCAAAATAGCCAAGAGATCACCCGGCTGTACCTTAGGCAATTTAGCATCCCGCACCAGAATATCGCCGGATTCGCAACATTTGCCGGCAATCGTTACCGTAGTGTCCGGTGTTGCCTGTGGTTTTTCCGGTAGGATGGCCGTATATTCCGAACCATACATAATGTGCCGTGGGTTATCTGCCATACCCCCATCCACCGAAACATAGGTGCGAATATTGGGAATTTCTTTGACGACACCTACGGTATACAAAGTTAGTCCCGCTGAAGCTACGATAGAGCGCCCCGGTTCCATAACAAGAACAGGGCAGGGAATATCAAGGCGCAGACATTCTTGCTTAACAACCTGGGCCACCGCTTTGATATATTGATCATAGGCAATGGGAAGATCGCCTTCGATATACTTAATGCCATACCCGCCACCCAAATTCAATTCAGGCAACGTCATGCCATATTGATGGGTCATCTTACTGATAAATTCCAGCATGGTTTTCGCCGCCAACTGAAAAGGTTCCAACTCAAAAATCTGGGAGCCGATATGACAATGGATGCCAACAACATTGACATTTTCCATCTGTTGTGCCGTCCGCATAATTTCTTCCGCTTCGCCGGTTTCCAGAGCCACGCCGAACTTTGAGTCAATCTGTCCGGTTTGGACAAAACTATGGGTATGTGCATCGATGCCCGGCTTAATCCGAAACATGATTTGTGCCGTCATTTTTCGTTCTCCGGCCATACGGTTTAAAGTTTCTAACTCGAAGATGTTGTCTACAACAATCCGCCCAACACCGTAATCTAACGCCATAGCAAGTTCATTTTCTGTTTTATTATTGCCGTGGAAATAAATTTTCTCTGCCGGAAATCCCGCCTGCAGGGCCGTGTATAACTCTCCCCCGGATACCACATCGATCCCCATGCCCTCTTCTTTCATAATACGATAAATCGCCTTGCAAGAAAGTGCCTTGCTGGCATACAAGACTTTGCCGTTTCCGTCATAATATTCTTCCATGGAACGAAGATACACTCTGCAATTTTCGCGGATTTTTTCTTCGTCCATCACATAAAGAGGTGTGCGAAAGGTTTCGGCGATTTCCGTCAAATCACATCCACCCATCTCCAGATTTCCCTTGGAATTGATGTCAAGACAGTCCATGACAAACTGCATCCTTATATCCTCCTTAAATTCATATAACAATTCTCCTTTGATTGTATCATAGACATACCGTTTTGTCAAACGTCGCTGTATGGAAAGTATTTATAGAAAATGTTTAAAATAATCAAAAAAACTTTCTAAAGTTTATGAAAAAAATTACAAAAAAATCTTGCAACAAGAAAAAGATTATGGTATACTATTATGGCGTTTGGTTTGTTTATACCAAATAGCAAAGTACACACGCTCGGGGATTGCCTGAAAAGTGCCGCACACCCATGACGGTTTCAGGGTAAGCAGATCCGGGCGGAGGAAAAACTATGGAGGTGTTAAATCATGGGAGTAATTCAAATGAAGCAACTGTTGGAGGCAGGCGTTCACTTCGGGCATCAGACCCGTCGGTGGAACCCGAAAATGGCGGAGTACATTTTCACGGAGAGAAACGGGATCTATATTATTGATCTGCAAAAAACCGTGAAAAAGATCGAAGAAGCCTACTATTTTGTTCGTGACATCGCTGCAGACGGCGGAAGCCTTCTGTTTGTGGGAACCAAAAAGCAGGCGCAGGATGCCATTCGCGAAGAGGCAGAGCGTACCGGTATGTATTTTGTTAACGCAAGATGGCTGGGCGGTATGCTGACAAACTTCAAAACCATCAAAAAGCGAATCGAACGTCTTTATCAGTTGGAAAAAATGGCAGAGGACGGCACCATGGCGTTGCTGCCTAAAAAAGAAGTTATCAAACTGAATCTGGAACATGAGCGTCTGGAAAAATTCTTGGGCGGTATCAAGGAAATGCGGGATCTTCCTTCTGCTTTGTTTGTTGTTGACCCCAGAAAAGAAAAGAATGCTATTGCAGAGGCACACAAGTTGGGCATTCCGGTTATCGCCATCGTAGACACCAACTGTGATCCGGAAGAAGCAGATTATCCCATCCCCGGTAATGACGATGCAATCCGTGCCGTAAAACTGATTGTTTCTACCATCGGTAATGCAATCTTGGAAGGCAAACAGGGCGAGCAGAACGCACCCGAAGTTGCCGAGGCTCCGGAAGCAGATGTCAGCCTGGATATGCTGGACGAGGAATAATACAGAGATAAACTCTGGATGAAGAAAAGATAGAAAGGAAGAGATACGAATGGCATTTACAGCACAAGATGTAAAAAAGCTGAGAGAAATGACAAACTGCGGTATGATGGACTGCAAAAAAGCATTGACCGAAACCGACGGCGATATGGATAAAGCTGTTGAGTTTTTGCGTGAAAAGGGCTTGGCTACCGCTGCAAAGAAGGCCGGCAGAATCGCAGCAGAAGGTATTGTAAAAGCGTATATCGACGGCAATGTAGGTGTTTTGGTTGAGGTAAACTCCGAAACAGACTTTGTTGCAAAAAACGAAGATTTCCAGAATTTTGTACAAGGTGTTGCTGAGGTTATTGCTGCTCAGAATCCTGCAGACGTAGAAGCGCTGAAGGAAATGAAGTTAAACGATAGTCAAACCGTTGGCGAGGCTCTGACCGAGAAAATTGCAACCATTGGCGAGAATATGAACATTCGTCGTTTTGCAAGGGTAGAAACCTCCGGTGTATTGACCGCTTATATTCACGCTGCAGGCAAAATCGGCGTTATCATCGAGGCAGATGCTCCTGATACCGACGAAGTTAAGGAGTGCCTGAAAAACATCGCAATGCAGATTGCGGCATTAAATCCCAAGTACTTGTCTGATGCAGATGTTTCTGAGGAATACAAGAACCACGAAAAGGAAATCTTGATTGCACAGTTGAAGAACGATCCGAAAAACGCTTCCAAACCCGACAACATCATCGAAAAGATGATTTCCGGCCGTTTGGCAAAAGAGTTGAAGGAAATCTGCCTGTTGGGTCAAGAATACGTCAAGGCCGAAAACAAAGAAACTGTTGCCCAGTATTTAGATGCGACAGGAAAGAAGATTGGTTCTGCCATTACCTTAAAGAGTTTCGTTCGTTTCGAAACCGGTGAAGGTTTAGAAAAGAAAGACGAAAACTTTGCAGACGAAGTTGCAAAGATGATGGGTAAATAAGAAGCAACAAAACCACTCGCGTAGCGAGTGGTTTTTTCTTTCCAAGCATATTCCTCATAGTACCGGTTGTGCATAGAAAAGGCCGCAGCAATTTGCTGCGGCCTTTTGTCCCACGCCTTTCGCCGTGTTCCTTTACTATAACATCAGTCTTTTTCCTCTGCTGTCTCCAGATCCCGATGCAGGCAAACAATGGTCTCTTCAATCCGGTGCTCTGCAATAGAGGTTACTTTAATCTGCAAATCTCCGATTTCTGTTTCTACTGTTTCTCCATCTTCCGGCAAGGTTTCAATGGCATCCAGGATCAATCCCGCAAAGGTATAATAATCTCCCTCCGGGATCTTGATCCCAAGTTCCTCTTCTACCTCTTCAATCTCGGCAGAACCTCGAATCTTCCATGTATTCTCGTCCAGATAGACAATATCCCGTTCCAATTCCGGTTCCTCGTCCTCGCTGTACAGTTCTCCAACAATTTCCTCCAGCAGATCCTTCTGGGTTACAATCCCCTGAAATCCCCCATATTCGTCCATAACAACCACCATATGCGTATTCTCCTGTTGCATCCTTGAGAATAGTTCGTCTGCTTTCATGGTATCCGGCACAAAATAGGGTTTTCGCAGAATGCTGTCCCTTTCTTCTTTTTGACCGCCATTTAACAAAAACCGATAAAAATCGCGGCTATTTACTGTACCAATAACATTATCAATTTCCTCGTCACAGACCGGATATCTGGTATGATCGGTTTCGCTAATATACTCCCGCCAAGTCTCGACGCTGTCTTCCATCCACAAAACACAAACATCGGTTCGATGCGTCATAATATCCTCTGCCAGTTTATCATCCAGTTCGAAAATATTATGAATCATCTCCTTCTCGTCATCATCAATGACACCGCTTTCCGAACCAATATCCACCATCATCCGAATCTCTTCCTCGGTAATTTCTTCCTCTAAATCATGGGGACGAATTCCGAAAATACGTGCAATAAGGTTAGAAATCTTAAGGGGAATCCACAAAAACAGTTTTCCTACTACCGCAACCCGAACGCTGTATCCGGCCAAGAAAACTGCCGCACGCTGCCCATACTTAACAGCCAATCGTTCAGGAACCTGCTTCCAAAACACCGTGTATAAAAACACCAGAATAATGGAAAAAACCAGGAGGCTTAGGCTATAAATTCCCACTTTATTCTCCAGGCCAAAGGATCGCAAAAACTCTGCAACCCCGTCAGAAAACCCCAAAGACAAAAGAACGGAAAACAAAAATGCCAAAAAGTATCCCAACAGTTCCAGCGCTCCAACCAGTCCGGAAGAATCCTCCTCCAAATATTCATATAGTTTTTTGGCTTTCTTGCTCTTCTCAGCCATTTCTTCTAAATGCTTATCATGAATCGCAATACTGGCCGCTCTTGCAAAAGCAGTCAAAAATCCTAAAAGCAATATACAGCCAAGCACCAACACTAACAGTTGCGGAGGCAACGTGTCCAAAATCCATCATCCTTTCACATTGACGCATGCTTATCCAGCAGCAAATAACTTTTCAATAGTATAGCAGATTCTTTTTATTTTGTCAAAACCAATTTCCTTTTCCCCTCTAAAAAAGGCCATAATCGCAAGAAATTTTCTGCAAAAACGAAATTGTTAACAAATTGTTCATAATTCCGGAAACCCCCACTATCACGGGATTTGTCCCACCTTAAATTACGAAAAAAAGGCTATTTTTCCCTTCGTTTGAGGGTAAAAGGTTGACTTTTTTTGAAAAAAGGTATATAATAGTTAGCGTATTTGTTAAGAACCATAAATAAATCAACCAAAATATATGCTGGAGGGAAGTGAAGTTAGAAAAATAAGCATAAACTTTTTTAAAACTTGGAGGTTTCTATTTTGAATTTAAAAAAAGCTAGTATTAGAAGAATGGTTGCAGCGTTTTGCGCATTAATGACAATATCTGCTTTTATGATAGTACCGGCACATGCCACCGAAGAACCCTGTGATTTTGGACAGTTCTATTGTGTGGTAACCGCCAGTTCTTTGAATGTTAGATCTTCGGCAACCACCGACGCAGAAATTATTACCACCTTGCCCATTGGTACATACGCCAGAGTAAATTGGGTAGAACCCGGTTGGGTTAATGTCGCTTATAATGGTGATGGTTTGATGGGATATGTTTCTGCAGATTATGTCACCGTACACGAAGGCGATGTCCCGGAATATAACTTCACCGGCGGCCAAAGTGCTGTAGAAGTTGCAAAACAGTTCCTTGGTGTTCCTTATGTTTATGGCGGCACCTCTCCCAGAGGATTTGACTGCAGTGGTTTGATGCAGTATGTATACGCACAACTCGGTTATAGCATCAACCGTGTTGCTGCCGCACAGATGACCAATGGCGTTGCTGTTTCCAGAGAAAATCTGGTCCCCGGTGATTTAGTTGGTTTTTATAGCAGTCCCGGCGGCAGTTATGTCAATCACATTGGTATGTATGTAGGTGATGGCATGATGATTCATGCTCCCCATACCGGTGATGTTGTAAAGTTTACCAGCATTGACGGTTCTTATTACAGCAGTCGCTTTGCTGGCGGCCGCAGAATTATCTATTAAAACCTAAAAAAGCAACCAGAAAGGTTGCTTTTTTTATGTGTAAACCAACACCAACACTTTTCTTATACAAAACAAGGCGAATGATAAAATATCATTCGCCTTATCTTTTATTCTTTTTTAGAACTTAGGCCGTTCCTGATAGTGGGTGTGCAGCAACTCATGTGCTTTATGGCCACCTGCTTCGCCAAGGAACTCCTTATACAGCATAACAATATCCGGATTCAAATGACTCTTCCGAATGGGCGCATTGGCATCTTCGCTGTATAGTGCCTTTGCACGCTCTGCCTTCAAATCAATTCCCATCTGCTCTCTAGCCGGAACAATGGGCTGTCCTCCACCGGTAACACATCCGCCGGGACATGCCATAATCTCGATGAAATCATATTCTGCCTCACCGTTTCGGATACTATTGAGCAATGCACGAGCATTTCCTAAGCCATGTGCAATGGCGACACGAACATTCAACTCTCCAACCGGAACCACTGCAGTCTTAATTCCCTCGGTACCCCGTACCTGATGGAAATCAATGGATGCCAGTTCCTGGCCAGTAAGTTTCTCTGCCACCGTACGCAATGCTGCTTCCATAACACCGCCGGTTGCACCAAAGATGACACCGGCACCGCTAGCCTCTGCAAAAGGTGCATCGAATTTTTCGTCCGGAAGTTCTGCAAATTTAATACCGGCTTCTTTGATCATCTTTGCCAGTTCTCTTGTAGAAATAACGATATCTACATCCCGCAGACCTCCTACCTCCATCTCCTCACGGCCGCTTTCGAACTTTTTAGCAACACAGGGCATAACAGAAACTGTGACGATCTTCTTAGGATCAATACCATTCTTTTCTGCATAGTAACTCTTAATGATTGCACCAAACATCTGATGGGGTGATTTGCAACTAGACAGATTATCCAGGAAATCCGGGAAATTATGTTCACAGAATTTAATCCATCCCGGGCTACAAGAAGTAATCATGGGCAACTTTCCGCCATTTTGGATTCTGGAAATCAATTCATTTCCTTCTTCAATAATGGTCAAATCTGCACCGGTATCGGTGTCAAAAGTTTTATCAAAGCCCAATCTGCGCAGTGCCGCAGCCATCTTGCCGGTTACCGGAGTGCCGATAGGCATACCGAATTCTTCCCCTAAAGCAGCACGAACTGCAGGTGCTGTCTGAACGATAACCACCTTCTCGGGATCGCCCAAAGCATCCCAAACCTGCTGGGTGCTGTCTTTCTCACGAAGTGCACCCACCGGACATGCTACAATACATTGTCCGCAGTTAACACAAGGAACTTCTCCCAAAGACTGGTTGAAAGGACTGGCAATGGTAGTATTAAAACCACGCTCGGTAGCATCAATAACCGCAACGGTCTGGATGGTCTTACATGCGCTTACACAACGACGGCAAAGCACACACTTATTGTTATCACGAACCAACGACGGGGAAAGATCATCGATTTCATGCTCCTTCCGCTCGCCTTCAAACGTAATGTCGGTAATTCCCAATTCTTCTGCCAAGGTCTGCAGTTCACAGTTCTGGTTTCTTACACAAGTTAGACATTTCCGATCATGGTTCGAAAGCAAAAGTTCCAATGTTATCTTTCTGGAACGCCGTACTTTCGGGGTGTTGGTAAATACCTCCAAACCTTCGGATACCGGATAAACGCACGCCGCCTGAAGATTTCTTGCACCCTTAACCTCTACCACACACATCCGGCAGGAACCGGTCTGACTGACATCTTTTAAGTAGCACAGAGTCGGAATATCAATTCCGGCCTGACGTGCTGCCTGCAAAATAGTATAATCTGCCGGGACGGTGATGTCCTGGCCGTTGATTTTTAACGTTACATTTTCCATCTGAATCGTCCCTCCTTATTTCTTTACAATAGCACCAAACTTACAGGTACTCATACAAGCCCCGCACTTGATACACTTGTCACTATCGATGACAAACGGGCTCTTAATCTCGCCGCTGATAGCACCAACAGGACAAACTCTGGCACAGGCACTGCAACCTTTACACTTCTCCGCAATGATACTATAAGCAAGGAGATCTTTACAAACGCCAGCAGGACATTTCTTATCCCGAACATGGGCAATATACTCATCTTTAAAGTACCGCAGGGTAGAGAGAACCGGATTGGGTGCCGTCTGGCCCAAGCCACAAAGAGAACCTTCTTTGATGCTTAAGCACAATTCTTCTAAGCGATCCAAATCCTCCATGGTGCCCTGACCTTTGGTAATCTTGTCCAGCATCTCATAAAGACGCTTGGTTCCTACCCGGCAAGGGGTACATTTACCACAAGATTCATCAACTGTAAATTCCAAAAAGAACTTGGCGATATCTACCATACAGTTGTCTTCGTCCATAACGATCAAACCGCCGGAACCCATCATAGATCCAATGGCCATAAGAGAGTCATAATCAATGGGTGTATCCATCAATTCTGCAGGAATACAACCACCGGAAGGACCGCCGGTTTGTGCTGCCTTAAACTTCTTGCCGTTGGGGATACCGCCACCGACATCCTCAACAATTTCACGCAAGGTTGTTCCCATGGGAACTTCCACCAAACCGGTGTTGTTGATCTTTCCACCCAAAGCAAAAACCTTGGTTCCCTTACTCTTCTCCGTTCCGATTCCCTTAAACCACTCTGCACCGTTTAAAATAATCTGACAAATGTTGGCGTAGGTTTCCACGTTGTTGAGCAAAGTCGGCTTCATCCAAAGACCTTTTACAGCCGGGAACGGGGGACGAGGACGAGGTTCTCCACGCTTTCCTTCGATGGATGTTAAAAGGGCTGTCTCCTCACCGCAAACAAAAGCACCAGCACCAAGCCGCAGTTCCAGATTGAATTCAAAACCGCTTCCTAAAATATTCTCGCCAAGCAAGCCATACTCTTTGGCTTGGTTAATAGCAATCTGCAATCTTTCTACTGCAATGGGATACTCGGCACGAATGTAGATATATCCCTGATTTGCACCAACTGCATAACCCGCAATGGCCATAGCCTCAATGACACTATGGGGATCTCCTTCCAGAATACTTCTGTCCATGAACGCACCAGGATCACCCTCGTCGGCATTACAAGCAACAAATTTTTGATCGCCCTGCGCCTGTGCCGTAAACTGCCATTTCATTCCGGTGGGGAAACCGCCGCCACCACGGCCGCGAAGACCGGATTCCTTAATCTCATTGATAACATCCTCCGGTTTCATCTCCGTCAATACTTTGCCAAGTGCTTTATAACCGTCAAAGGCTATGTACTCGTCGATAACTTCCGGATTGATTACACCACAATTCCGAAGTGCGATACGCATCTGCTTCTCATAGAACTTTACTTCGTTCAAACTCTTGATTTCATCGCTGCCTTCGCGAACTGTTTCATCATATAACAACCGCTTTACAATACGGCCTTTTAACAAATGCTCCTCAACGATTTCCTTTACATCGCTGACCTCAACACGACTATAGAAGGCACCCTCGGGATAAACAATCATAATCGGACCTAAGGCACAAAGACCAAAACATCCGGTTTTTACAACCTTAATTTCCTTCTCCAGCCCGTTAGCCTTGAGTTGGGCTTCCATTTCTTTAATAATTTGCTCACTTCCTGAAGAGGTACAACCAGTACCACCGCAAACCAGGACGTGTCCTCTGGCTAATTCCATGTTATTCCATCCTTTCTTCATCTGCCCGCCGCTGCGGGAGTATTAGATTATTCCGCTGCGCCAACAGTATATTCCTTAACCGGATTTCCGTTAACGATATGTTCGTTGACAACCCGTGCCACTTTCTCCGGAGACATCTTAACATATGTCACCTTTTCCTGATCCGGAAGCAGCACCTCTACAATGGGTTCTAAACGGCACATTCCAATACATCCGGTCTGGGTTACCGTCACATGTTCCAGGCTACGCTTTGCAATTTCTTCCATGAAGGCATTCATAACCGGACGTGCGCCGGCTGCAATACCACAGGTTGCCATTCCTACAACAATGCGGACACCGCCTTCTTCCTTTCGCAGGGTAACCTGCTCTAAGGTCTTCTTTCTGATTGCTTCCAAATCTGCTAACGTTTTCATGGCTTATTCTCCCTTCGGATTCTTATTTCAATGATATAGAGCCGCTTCGTTCTCTTTCAAAAACTCCGACAGCCAGAGCACCACTGCGGGTTCCGTAAAGGAAACTCCGCCTAACAACTCTCGCATCTCCCTGGTATCCAGTACATACTCCTTTTCCTCCGCCTTATGGACATAAACAAAGTCAATGGAAACATAAGCCGTTACCAACCCCAGCATGGTTTCTGCCATGTCACCCAAAGGCTGTCGATCAATATGACTGTATCCAAACCGTGCTGTAATCATCGTTCCTTTTCCCTCTTCTGAAACAAGAGAAATACCTCCGCCGGTTTGTTCTGCCGCTGCCTTTAAGAGCGGGATTCCCAACCCCACCTTGCGGGTGGTTCGGCTGGTGGTAAAAGGATTGATTACTGCCGCAACCATCTCCTTTGACATCCCGGATCCATTATCGGTAATCCGAAACTCCAAGAAATCCTGTGCCTTGCTCTCTGTTAATTGAATCTGAACCAGCGTAGCACCGGCGACAATAGAATTTTGTATGATATCAAGAATATGTAGTGATAACTCTTTCATACTTTACCTATTATTCGTACTTTTTCAAAATGTCTGCGACTTCATCAACGACAAGACGGCCATAGACGTCATCATTAATGGTCATAACCGGTGCCAGACCGCAAGCGCCGATACAACGTGTTGCATCCAGCGAGAACTTCCCGTCCGGTGTGCATTCGCCAACTTCAATCTTCAAAATTTCTTTAATTTTGTCCAGGATATCCCCGCTACCCTTAACATAGCAAGCAGTTCCAAGGCAGACACCAATCTGATACTTTCCCTTAGGATTGAGAGAGAACTGTGCGTAAAAGGTAACGATACCATAAATTTCGGCCAACGGAACATCCAATCCTTCAGAAATCATTTTCTGCACTTCTATGGGAAGGTATCCGTAAATATTCTGCGCTTCATGCAGAACCGGAATAACCCCGCCCTTTTGGTCCTTGTGTGCCGCAATGACTGCCTTCAGTTGCTCCTCCTGCTCTGGCGTCCCTTGAAAGGGAAGCGTGTTTTGTTTCATCTGTTCCTACCTCCTAAAAATGATACATTCCGGCAATGTTGCCATATCTTTGTTTCTTCATTTTTTAAATTTTTAAACAACGTATACATTATATCACAAACTATTTAAAAAGACCAGAAAAATTCGCATTTTTATTTGTCAATTTATCTAAAATTTTCACGATTGTATAGTCCTTTATGTCCATATTCCAAAAAGGCTCTGCAATATCTCCCAGATAATGTGCATCCGAACTAGTCAGAATCTCGAAGTTTGCATATTGATCTTCCCAGTCCATGCGATGTTTTGCGGTAATCTCTACTGCAGAAACCTCCCATTCTGTGGGCAAAAAACCAAGATTAGAAAGAACGCTGTAACTGGATCGGTCAATATGGGCCGGTACCGGTACACCGCCTAACCGTCGAACATGGAAAAAAATTTCTTCCGCATCTAGTCCGGTTGCCGTGACCAAAAGCCGTTCTTCCTCACCGACAATCTCATCCTTGGCATTTAGGTATAACTGCCGCCCGAAAATCTCGGGGCGATTTTTTACCGGAGTACTCTTCTGCCGGATTAACCGTTCCATCTCCTCGGCTTTTTCTATGGCTTCAAAATAAGAAATAATATGCACTTCCTCCGACGACTCAATCTCCATAGCAGGGATGACCAAAATCTCATCTCCTGCAACCTCCATCACAGCACGCACATTGCCGCAAGAATTATGATCCGTAACCGCAATGGCATCCAACCCCTTTAATCTTGCCATATTCACAATATTATTGGGGGTCATATCCTCATCGCCACATGGAGAGAGGGCCGAATGAATATGCAGATCATAATACACCTTCATAATCCCACTTCTCCAAGTTGCAATGCCAGTTCATACGCCGAGGCAGACGCAGTCAAAATAGGGATTTTCTCCTCGGTCGCCTTGGCAACTGCATTGGCGTCGGGCAAACAACCATCTGCCAAAATGACACATGCCGCCTCTTTAAGCGCTGCCACCGCTACCACGTTTAGGTTGGTCTGGATGGTAATCCATACATTATTTTCTTCCAACCGTGCCATAGCCAGACTCATCAGATCACCGATATAGCATCCACAAACCTCAGTCCCCATGCCTTTGGCCCCAGCCGCAACACCCAATCCAAGTTTTTCCGCTATCTCTGATACCTTCATACCCGATTCCCCTTTTTCTGTATGAATAAAACCACGATGGCCGCCAAAACCAAAAGAATGCCGACAACACCGCGCAAAGCCAATGATTCCTGAAAAATCAAAACCCCTACCAAAGTTGCCGCCACAGGTTCCACCGATGCCAAAATCGAAGCACGGCTTCCCTCCATGGCTTCTAGTCCGAAACTATAGAACAAATAGGGAAGAAACGCTGTAAATACACCCAGTGCCACTGCCCAGACCAGTTCCTTAGGTTGAGAAAGGGTCTCACCCATGACCTGCCATTGACAGGTCATGGAATGGGCAATCCAACAAAAAAGAAACGAGTAAAATATGATTGTCCAGGAACCATAGCCCCGACGAATGGCATACCGACTATAAATGGAATACATCGCATAGGAAATTCCCGCTCCGATTCCCCATAAAATTCCGGTGGCAGAAGCATGGCTATCAGTTCCAATTCCCGAAACCATGGCACACCCCCCAATGGCCAGAATCAGGGCTAATACCTTTGGAAACGTAATGGTTTCCCGGAACAAGACGATACTCATGATCATCACAAAAATCGGTGCTGTATACAACAACACACCTGCCACTGCCAAAGTTGTATGCGCCATAGCGTTACAATATGTTAAATTCAGCAAGAATAAACTGCCAACACCTGTGCCCAAAAAGCACCATAGATCCCGCAAACGGATCCGCAATAATTCCCGATGGAACAGAAGCAGAAAGACACCCACTGTGACCAAACCGACAAAGGCTCGTAGCCATCCAATCCCCATGGCATCCAGACCCAGCGCATTAAAATGGCGCGTGAAAATACCGATTCCACCCCAGAGTGCCCCTGCTAGCAGGACCAATCCAGGCGCAAACCTTTGCTGCATGAAAATACCTTCCTTCTAGTTCTTGCGCCATTCCTTTCCGTTCTTCTTTCCTTCCTCCAACCATTCAGCCGGAATGGTGATATGATTTTTTTCCATATGCTGCAGTAAATCCCGCAGTTGTTCCCGCATAACAAAAATACAGTCGGTTTCTTGGGCATAGCCCCGAACAATATCCTCTGCCAACGCCCGGCAACTGGGAGATCCGCAAGAACCGCAATCCAATCCCGGAAATCGTCCTTCCATTTTTTCAATCTCCATGGCCATCTGCATGGCAGTACCAAGATCCTCGTTTAGCGCCATAACCGGACGATACATGGGCGCTCCATCCCAATGTCGTTGGATTTCCGGCCAATCCTCTTCCCCCTTCTGGGGTAGGTTACGGCAAAGCCGTTTAATCCGGGACTGTGCCACAAAATTATTTTCCGCTGTAAGAGGCCCACCTACACAACCGCCCGGACAGGCCAAGGCTTCTACATATTCAATATCCGATAATTTATCATCTTCGATATCTTCTAATACTTGAATGACATTATGAATCCCATCTACCGAAACACTCCGCATTGCCTGGGAGCCCTCTGCCTCGCCACCACTGGCCGCCCACAAAGTCCCAAGACTTCCGGCCCGGGATAACGGTTTAACTTCCATCACATTCCCAATCCGCTTTGCCATTCTCAAATAGACATCCTTCATGGCAATCACACCGCTAACATGAGATTGCTTTACCGTCAGTCCATCCTTTACAGCCGTACTCTTGGCTGCACAAGGACTGATAAAAAACACCCCTATTTCCTCCGGCCGCAAGCCTTCTCGCTCTACTGCTATTTTTCGCGCCGCCTCTGCCGACACCTCCATGGGAGATCGAAGGGGGATAATGTGGTCAATCAAATTGGGGAATCGCACCGCAATCAGCCGGCTTACCGCCGGACAGGCTGATGATATAGCGGGTTTTGGCAGTTCGCCTTTTGCCAAAAGTTCTCGTGTAGCCATACTGATTTCCTGCGCCCCGCGAGCAACCTCAAATACATCATCAAATCCCAACTGTAACAACGCCGTCAGAATCAAATCACAATCCTCGGTCCTGGAAAACTGTCCGTAAAAGGCCGGTGCGACCAGAGCAATGTTATAAGTATATTCTTTACAACAAGACAATGCATCTGTGACCGCTTTCTTTGCGTGATACGGGCACACCCGTATACATTCCCCACAGTCAATACAGCGTTCTTTGAGGATTTTTGCCTTTCCGTTCTGAATCCGAATCGCCTGTGTCGGGCACTGTTTTAAACAGTTTGTGCAACCCCGACAGGCTTCTCGGTCCAGGGTAACGGAATGCCAATAAGACCGTTCCATAACCCTGCCTCCCCTGCATATCAAATTTTAATGATCAGGTCAATCGTTGTTCCAACGCCCACCTTGGTATCAATCTTCATTTCGTCCGAATTTTTCAAAATATTGGGTAGTCCCATGCCGGCACCAAAGCCTAGTTCCCGCACTTCATGACTGGCTGTAGAATATCCTTCCTGCATGGCTTTTTCTATATCCGGAATTCCGGGCCCAACATCAGAAAAAACAATATGTATCAATTCCGGCGTAATTTCTATATCAATACTGCCACCATTTGC
>JAZRPL010000100.1:0-8163 GCA_045649245.1 Ructibacterium sp. | reverse complement strand
CGTCAAAACTCAGCAAAAGACGGTTGTTTTGGTCATAGGCAAACTGTCGGGCTTTTACGTCTGTAGCGGTAAGGGTATATTCCCTTGCTATATTCCCAAAGCCGTCGAATTCATACTCTGTCCGAATTCCGTTGGATTCTTCCACGCTTTGCAGACGGTTCATGCCATCGTAGGTATAGGTTGTGATTTCCCCGTCTTGCTCCCAGAGCGTTTTGTTGCCGTTTTTATCATACTCCATATTCTCTGCGGCGGTAAGGGTTCCGTCCACATAGGTCAAGAGGCTTTTTAGCATACCGTTTTTGTAATAGTGGTATACCTTTTTTCTGCCCCCTTGGGGATAACTTTTTTCTGCAACACGGCCTGCGCTGTCGTAACGGATCAGTTCGCTGCCGCCGTCGGTTTCAATAGCGATGGTACGGCCGTTAGCATCATAACGGTACTTGGTGTTCATCGTGCCCATATCCAGGTCTGTGATGCTGTGGCTGATGAGACGGCCTGCTGTGTCATAGGTAAAGTGTTCTTGGCTTCGGTCCCGAACGATGCTTGCGGTATCCCCAAAATGATTGTAATCTTTTTTTACCGTGCGGTTGCCGTCGGTGATACTTGTTATCTGGTCAAAGTCATTATATGTATAGATAAGACTGCCGCTTTTACTGTTGCTTTCCTGAAGCAAACGGCCGAATCCGTCGTAGGTGTAGTCTGTGACAACATTGTTTTTGTCTATGTATTGTGATACCATGCCGTCTATGTCATAGGTATATGTGGTTACACCGCCCATGGGGTCGGTTTCCTTGATCGGCCTGCCCAATAGATCCAGTTGGTATTGGGTAGTATGTTTGTTTTTTCCCCCGATTTCCCCCACAGAAAGGCTTGTGATACGGCCTTCGCCGTCGTAGGTATAGTCTGTCTCCTGACCGTCTATTCCTCTTGCATATTGGCGGACATTACTCAAAAAGCCACGAAGGTCATAACGATACTCGACGCGGTTATTCTCGCCGTCAAGGGTGCAGACCACATGATTGCGAAAATCATAATAACTACGGGAAATACTGCGTTTTTCGCCATCGGTGGTTTCCTGACGGGTCAATCGGGAAAGACCGTCATAAGCATACCATGTTTCTTCGCCGGCACCGTTTATTTCCAGGATACAGTTCCCTGCTAAGTCGTAGGCAAAATGGTTTTCGGTTCCGTCGGGAAGCAGTGTATAGACCGTATTGCCAAAGATGTCGTAGGCATAGGTGGTTGTCATGCCGTCTTGTACGGTGGAAGAAGTACAGTTCCCTGTCCAATCGTAGGCAAAGTACAGGGATCGCTGTTCGTTACCCCATTGTTCTGTCTCCTGCACCTGACGGCCTAGGTAATCAAAAAGATATACCGTTTGCCGCCGTTGGTCTTCTCCGCCCTGTTCCAGAAACAGACGGGTAAATCCTTTGCCGTTTTCGGTAACTGCTGTGTTGTATTGAAGATATTGCTCAGAAAGAAGATTGCCTGAGGAATCGTAAATCATGCAGTTGGTCAAGCGGTCCTGGCCATCATAGGTATACAAGCGGCGCGTGCCCCTTGCATCGGTTTCCTCGCTGAGACGGCCGTTAGCATCATAACTGCAACGGGCAAGGTAACAATTCTGAGTTTTATCATATACCGTCTTCATTCTACCATATATATCATAAAAATACAAGAGAGAATGTCCTGCGGCGTCTGTGGTAAGCACGGTGTTTTCTGAATCATCATAGACAGTGCTGCGAAGACAGCCGTCTTCTAAGCGTTCCTGGGTTTGTCGGTTCAGTTTGTCGTAGGTATACTGTATGCTGCTGTTATCGGGGTTGATAACCTCTGTCAAGTTGCCGTAATCGTCATAGGAAAAGCGGTAGGTGTATTGATCTTCTTCGCCGTCGGCATTTACAATACCGCTGACACTCTTTTTTGCGGGGTATTGAAATGCAGTTTCTGCATCATACCAATACTGTGTGATAACGGTATCCGTTTCGTTATTTTGGACCTGAGATTCTGTAAGGTTATTGTTGTCGTCATAACGATAGCAGTCCTTTTTGATTAGACGGCCATTTTCATATATTTTTTCTGCTGCAATGGTGCCGCCGCCTTGACTTACGGTGCGTTTGATTTCGATTTTTGTATCTGCATCCTGAAAACTGCTTTCATAAATGCACAGATTGGCCGCAACACTATATGCGTATTCTTTTACATTTTGTCCCGCTTGTTGAGGGTCTTCGTAGGTATCGGTATAAATGAGGTTCCCGCGGTTGTCGAATTTGGACGATGTGTATACGCTGCGGCTTTCGCCGTTTTTGTTATAAAATGTATTGGTAAACATATTGGGCATACGGCTGATGTTGTCAAACCGACGGGTTTCCTCCTCATATAACGCCCCGTCTGCTATGCGGAGCAGTTTGATTTGATCGTGGTTCCCGTTATATACATAGGTGGTTTTGCTGTCATAAATATCGGTAACCGTGGTGGAATAGGTATAGTTTACGGGCAACGCAGAGGATTGATAGATAGGACAGCCGTCCGGTTCTTTGTTATAACTATAGAAGAGGGAGTTTGTGCAGGTAGTGCCGTCGGTATCGTAACGCCGGGAAATCTTTGGATAATTAATTTTTCCGTTGCCGGCCTCGTAAAGCCATTTTGTTCCAATTGTATATTCATATTGGCTGATAAGGCCGTTTGGATATGTCACGCTTGTAAGCAGGTAGTAGGTGTTGTTGGGGCAATATCCATTGATATCGCCCCAAAAATTAAAGGAGAGGGCATAAGCGTCATAGTGGAATTTGGTTGTCCGGCCCATGGGATCTGTTACCTCGTAGAGGAGCCAACCTGTTTCTGTCAGCGCACGGTGCAAGGTGTAGATTTTTTCTTTATTTTTTACGGTAATGGTGCCGCCATCGTATTGGAAGGATACAACATCCCCCGAATTGTCTGCAACACAGGCAAGCGTTGGAATGCTATCGACGGACCAGTAGTAAAACACACGATTGCCAAGCCGATCTAACTTTTCTATGGGATAACCGGCGGCATTAAAATAATACGTATCTCCGGTCACATAGCGAAGTTGATAGAAGGTTTCCTCGCCGTTGCGGTATTCTGTTTGCTCTGAAAAAACAACATCTTCCAGCCCATATTTTTCAAGGCCGCTTTTGGTAAAATCCCCCCTTTTATACACAGAGCCATCTGCCAGATGGACATATACCGTGGTATTATTTTTTCCATCCGGCTTTTCTATATAGGGAAGTTGTAATCGCCAGCCAATACCAAAAACCTCCAGAGACTGCTGGAATATGCTTTTTTCGCCCAGTGTATTGGTATACGTTGATTCGGCATTTTCGGCGGTTTCTTCTTTTAAGGATGCATGGGCAGAAGAATAAGAAAGGGAGATTGAACCACTGTCTATTCCACCACGGCCGGGCATAGTAAATAAATCAACACTTGTAAAGAGATTCCCTGTTTCGGGGTCGATAGACTCGCGGATGCCGCTGCTGTCTTTCTGAAACGGTGCATGAAGATTTAAGTTATAAAGACTGCTTTTGTGGTGGTTTGTAATCTCGTCTAGTACGGTGTCATAGTCCGTAGCAGATATGTTGCCGCAGAAAGGGAGCAGAAAACAGAATAATAGTACAAAAAATATACAGGGTAGTTTGTGTTTTTTAAAGAATGCTAACATCAATGATTGCTCCTTTCAAATTCGGCAAACAGGTCTATCGGTCTATTTTGTTGCCTTTGTGCGATACTCCTCGCCGGAATAAACGCTGATACTGTTAATCATATAGTAATTGATAAAATGCTGGATTTTTTCATTCTTCAGGCGATAGAAAATTTCGCCGCTACCGTTTTGGCGTGCCTCAATCCAGCTGAGAAGATTTTCGATATCTGCTACCGAAAAGTCCATAGAGTCGATGACCTTAACATCGCCGCCGTTCATTATGATTTCTACTACGATATCCTCTCCGATGGTAAAGTTGGAAGAGGAACTTAAACGGAAGGTAACGGTGTAATTTGTGGTATCATCCTTTGCTTTTACTACATAAATCACACCGAATTCGGTATTGGCATAGTCCTCATTCACAAACAGTTGGCTCAGCACATCGCCGGGTATATGCCGCAGTTCTTGGGCAGTCATACCATATTGCTTAAAGGTAATCCATGATTCTGACATGTCTGCCAAGAGGGGATCTGCCGATTCTTCGACCTTGATCAATTCATTATTTTTATAGGTATACAGCCAATCGTTCCCGATGTATAAAAGATAGTAACACTCTGCATCGCTTCCGAAATTTTCGATGGGGAACAAGGACTTTATACTGCGGTAATCGGCTTTATCATATTTCTCCATATGGATGCCATACAGATTTGTAAAATCATCTTTTTCTATAGTTTTGACGATAATATCTTCTATGACCGGCGTTTGGTTTTTGGAATCAGAATACATATAAATTGCCATGTCTACAGTGAGAATATCACAGTTGTCTTTGTAGAGTTTCTCATAGGCAGAGGAAGGAATGTTGTTGACGGTTTCTGCCGTCATGCCGGAGAGTCGCATTTCCTCGGCAGAAGGGGTGCTGTCTTTAGAGATTGTCAGCCAGCGACCACCGCTATAAACAAGCCAGTTGTCTTGGCCGTCGAAGGATAATGCATATTTCGCCTCTGGCTTTTCAGCAACAAAGTGATGATAAATAACGCGATTGTGTGGAAGAAGGCCGATGACCATATTGGTTTCTGCGTTATAAAACATAAAATCGTACACAAAGCGGTCATTGAACATTTTATGCGTTTCGCCGGTAACAAGATTATATAAGTAATAGTCTGAAGCAACATAGTCTAAACAAGTGCCACGGTTAGACCCTGCAATTAACAACATATTGTTGTCTGTAACCTGCATAAGGCCCCCGGATAATAGAAAAGTTTTCGTGAGGGTATTTAAGTCTACGCTATAAATTTTGCCATCACGGGCTTGCAGGTAAAAACAGGAGGAGTCCTTGGACAGAAGTGCTTTTTCGGGCTGCAAAGATGTTGTTTTGGATAAACTTATTACCGGATTCCAAATGCGATTTGTCTTTTTGTATAATGTAACCCCGGTGTTAAATGTCAACAAAAGATATTCTCCGGAAGAATCAAAATCATAATTTTTATATGTAGAACTTATGGAGGCCATGTACTGGAATGTACCATCTGTATAATAATACAACTCAGAAGCAGTTCTTATAAAAAGTTCATTGTCCGGAGAAAAGAAGCACTGCTGATATTCAAGATCCAGGGATATAGGGGTTCTTTCGGTGGTTACGCGATTTAAAATATAATAATTTTCATCCATATCTTTTAACAGAAGATGTGTTCCGTCGGGACTTGCACAAATCAGGATATCTGCAGATAATCTTTGGCGCGTCTTTGTATCCAGATCATACTTATAAGGGTTTTGATTCTCATATACATTGGGATAGATAATGGCGTTTTCGTTTTCAATAAAAGTTCCTTGATACAATCCGTCTACAACTGTGTGGTGTACCGGGCTTGTATCTATTTTCTCGTGGGTATAAGTAGATATGGCAAGGAGCATGACATTGGGATTAGCGGGTATTCCTAGGTAACCTTTCCCAGGAGTGACATAATCAGATAATCCATAATGCAGGGCTATGGGTGTTCCTGTTGATGCATTAGAAGTTGGATAACTGTTATACATAGCACAAACGGGTTCTGTACTCAAATTGAGAATTCTATAAATAGAAAATTCATATTCATTGTCCCAGCGACTTGTTTCAAACGTAGCAGTTGTTGCCCCTGCATTTACCATCCCCACGGCGTTTGGATAAACAACGGCATATTGATTTTCTTCAGAATATAAATCGCTTACGGCTTGTTTCTTAAAAGAAGAACCTAAGGGCAGATTGAGATTATACCAATTTCCCAACATTCCATAATCTGCATACTCTATTCTTTTATTCCAGTCCTGCTCATGAGTCTTTGCGAATTTAATATCCGAAAGACGAAGTTCATCATAGGTGCTTTGGACCACAAGATTTGTAATTTTCATTCTAGTGTTCGCTTTGATTTTAGGGACAATATGAGAGAGTGTGGTTTTTGTGCGAAGGCGGTCGGAAAATGCGTTTGTTGCATAATAAGGGGTTTCTGCATTTCCCTCAAAAAATTCCAGTAAGAGTTGTGTGTTCATATAGCCATCATGGTCATATTCCAGATCATAGGTAAGGGTTGTCCGGTCGTCGGTGGTTAAATTGCCTAAATCGACAACAACGCTCCCCTGATTTCGCATAAGAATATCTTGCGCAGTGTCCTCTGTAAGTTCATATTCAATAGCATAAATTGAGAATGTGCGTGCAAGGGCTAAGGTGGTCGATAAGGTGATATCGCCTGTGTACCAATCTGTGTATTCATACTCTTGCGAAAGGACGTAGTCTTTTTTTACGCCGGATTGGTCGGTAATGTAAAGTGGAGCATCCTCAAACACTGGCTTGAGAATCAAGCGGAAACGTTTTTCCGTTTCCGGGCGATCAGAAATTGTCATCATATATGCGGGAGGGATTGACGGAACGTCGTTAGAAAGGTAAATTTTAGAGACTTTTTTGCTCGTGCCAATTTTCCCTAAATCATAATTCTCGCTATTCACAAGGCATGTATCTTCCTCCAAAGGAGCGGTGTATAAAATCTGCCTATCAAGGTCCTCGTGATATGTAGCGTCGTTGGAACTAAATTGAAGTCTGGAATCAACATGGATTTCTGATAATTGGTCTGATACATTCATTCCCCCTGAAACAACACGGGAACCAATGTTATAATCATCACTGTCTGTATTATTTGAAAAACGCAGGGAATCCCCGGTATATACGACATTGCCGGATGCAAAGTTGGACAAATCAAAGGCTTTTTCATTTATTTTCCTATAGCCCGAACTGATATCATCAAGCAGCCATTCAGAGCCTTGGTTGGCATTCATATAGAGGCCTGCGGCGCTACCGTTTTGCAATGATGTATCTATGTTGGAAAGACTTAGTTGAACCTTTTGCCATTTTCCGCGGCTTAAATCTTCCCCTACCTTGTAAATGCCATCGCCGTTCTTGTCGCTTTTTATTAAAGCATATTGTTCCTTTATATTACCGCTTTCATCTTGGGTTTTTACCTTAACGTAAAAGGAGATGGTCTCTGACTGGTACATAGGTTTGAGCATGACATTGTATAAGTTGCACTTTGTACCGATTTCCAAGTGCGGACCTGTTGGTGAAGATGCTTCCGGCGTTGTCGGTTTTGCGGGTTGATCTGCAGTAAGTTCGAAAGTTGTGTGGGTGGCCTCAGAGGCAGAACCGCCTACCGATAATTGATATGTACCATATCCGGGTAAAGGAAATGTGAAGGAATAAGATCCGTTCTCGTCGGCCGTTTTCTGGTCTATGTAGGTAATAGTATCGTCTTTTTTAACCAGAATCGAAACTTCTTCATTGCTTGCCTTTGTGCCGGATACGAAAATGGATTTATCGTCCATTTCTACCTGAATGCCGGCAATCTTCTTTATAATAACCCTATCTCCAACAGATGCGGTGCAACCGGTTTGAAAATAGTCTGTTTCACAAATGGGGATAATACTATCCTGCGATTTTTGGATTTCTAGTGCAAATTTACCGCTATAGGCATCTTCGGTGATGGAAAGTTCCCCCGATTGAGTATCTGTTTTTAAAGACGTGAAATCATTGCGCTCTTCAAAACCTGTCTCAATTGGCTTTTTAATTTTGCTATTCAAAAACAGCGAAGAATCTGCACTTGCAATTCCCTTAGGGTACAGTGTTTTAAATGGATATGGCGCATCATCTGCAAGAGCGCTTAATGGTAGTGACAACGAAATCAAACTGGCGATCAATGTGGTAAAGATTTTTCTCATTTTTTATTCCTCCTATGTTGTTTTTGTTTTCCATCTTTTTCCATCTTTTTCCATTATAACACAAATGCTGCAAATGTCAACAAAATTATCAATTTATAAAAAGGGGATAGAGGCGCATAGGAAGGGCAATGAGAAGGGGATGTTATTTTGACCAAAGCAACATAAAGGAATGCAGAGGCCCGCTTTAGGGGATTTAAGAGCAAGGAAGAAAAAAAGACAGCCGCCTTCGGGCAGCTGTCTTTAAGTATCGCGCTATGGTAAAACGA
>JAZRPL010000099.1:0-28289 GCA_045649245.1 Ructibacterium sp. | reverse complement strand
GATCCGGTAGGCCTCTACAATCTCGCCGTTGACTTCTTCTCCCTCGCCCAAGATAAAAAAATCCACCAAATCTGAAAGCGGCTCTGCATGATAAGCACAGGGGCCACCGCAGTGAACAAAAGGATCTCCTTTTTTACGCTGGGCGCTTCGCAGGGGAATTCCCGCCAAATCCAACATATTGACAATGTTAGAATAACTCATTTCATATTGCAAGGTAAAACCAACCAAATCAAAATCCCGAACCGGAGTCCCACTCTCCATAGAAAGCAGAGGAATCTCCTCTCTCCGCAGTTCCTGTTCCATATCATCCCAGGGAGCAAAGACCCTTTCACAGACGGTATCCGCCCGATCATTGAGCATATGATACAGTATTTTCATCCCCAGATGGGACATGCCCACCTCGTACACATCCGGAAAGCAAAACGCCACGCTTACCATATCCGGCGTCCATTCCTTGTGTACGCTGTTAAATTCATTTCCAATATACCGTGCAGGTTTTTGCACCCGCTTTAAACATTGTTCCAGTTTTGCACGATACATATTTCTCCCCCTTATACCACGCATTCTTCCTTTTTATCATACACTATTTCCGCAAAAGTTACAAGCATAAACCCCTGAATTTTCCCATAAATATTACCAAAAGATGTTGTCCATAAAGAGATAGACAACCCAGATTCTGTTTTAGAAAGCAGGTGCAACTATGTCCCAAATTTATACCGGCCGAAGCCGAAACACAAGTCGATCGGCCTATCACAAAAAAGACACTAATGCCCCCCAATCCACCCGTTATCCGCGGTTTCTTCGTCTTCTGGCAAAGCAATCCGCCGCCGCCATCCTTTGTGGCCTTCTTGTCCTGGGCATGCATAACGGGCCGGTCCTCCGGCTGCGCCAATACACCGATGCTCTGCACCAGGCATTGCAATATGAATCCGATCTCAGCGGACTTCGCCAAACCGGCACAGACCTTTTTAAGTGGCTTCAAAATCGGTTTTCCTCTTCCGAACCAACGCCATCTACAACCACTGCTCCTGCCGTGACTGACCTCAATCCCGAAGCAGTCACCACCCACTGATATGGGATATCTACATCTGGACCGAACCGGTCAACTTCAACTGGGAAAGGCAACTTCTCTGCATCTCCTGCTTCCGCTGCTGTTTTTGACAGCGTATCTTGGAAACTATTTGACTCTTTTTTCTATCAGTTGGGGAATTGCCCTCCTCCACGAAACATCCCATGTTCTGGTAGGACGTGCTCTCGGCATCCGCTTTTTGGGCATTGGACTGCAACCCTTTGGGGTTTGTGCGAAACTACAAACGCCGATTATAAAATCTCCCTACAGAGAAATTATCATGGCACTTTCAGGCCCCTTATCCAACTTTCTTCTCGCCGGCATTTGCAAATCATTTTATCTATACTACCCAAACGAACTCCTAAACTATTCCATAACAGCCGCCATGGCCATGGGTCTTTTAAATCTTCTCCCCTGTCTACCTTTAGACGGCGGTCGGATTCTGCGTGCTATTCTTACCTTGGGTTCCGACGCCCTCTCGGCTTGGCAAACCACCGTACGAATCAGCCGATGGGTTTCCGCCTTGTTGCTGGCAATGGCAATTGTTTTGCTTTTGACTTCTTCCTTTCAGTTTTCTCTCTTGCTCATTGGCATTTTTCTCCTGGGAAATCTCTGCAACGAACAAAAAAGCATCTCCCATCAGGCTCTGCGGGAACTGCTTTACCATAAGGAAAAATTAGAACGGGATCAGTTGAACCGAACCCGTCTTTTATCCGCTTACCAAGATCTTCCGGCACGAAGACTCCTTCGCCGATTATCTTATCACACCTATTATACGGTGCAGGTATTAGATCAAAATCAAACTCCCATTGCAACCCTGACCGAGAGCCAGATTTTAGATGCACTCCTCCACCAAAACATTCGCATTACTCTCGGGGAAATTGCTGCTAAACCCCCAATAAAAAGGTTTTAAGTTCCTCCACCGATGCTGCATAATATTTCGGGCCGGCTTCCTCTAACTCTCCCGGTTCGGCATAGCCAAAACGCACTCCCAATGCATCTACAGCGCATTGCTTGGCCCCCTCGATATCCTGGCGGCGATCTCCTATCATCAACACTGATGCAAGAGGCGGATTTTGCAACTGCGAAAGCACCTCGGCGATGATGTCCTTTTTATAGTTTCGCGTTCCATCCAGTTCGCTTCCAACCACCACGGAAAAATACTTGGCCATGTCAAAAGTATCTAAAATCTGCCTGGCAAAAACAATGGGTTTTGCAGTAGCAAGGCAAAGGGTTTTTCCCTGTTTCTGCAATGCATCCAGCATTTCCAAAACACCCGGATAGACAGCATTTTCATGAATGCCGGTTACCGCAAACCGTTCCCGATACTTTTCTACTGCACAGGCACTTTGCTCCTTAGAAAATCCATAAAATTCTTGAAAAGAATCCATCAGAGGCGGACCGATAACCCGATTTAAATTTTCCAGACGTTCTTCTATTCCAAAGAAACTAAGGGCATATTGAAAAGATTTGGTAATTCCCTCTTTCGGATCGGTCAAGGTACCATCTAAATCGAATAATAGATTCTGATACATGAAATTCTCCCCTCTTAATCCAGAACAATACGCGGATTTTCCCGGGATTGTTTGTAGAGGACAAACTTGCTGCCAATACACTGTACCGATTCTGCGCCTGTCCGCTCTGCCGTCTCAGCAGCCGCCTCTTTGGTTCCCAGCATGGAACTTTCCAGTACGTGCACCTTGATCAGTTCCCGTGCCTCCAGGGCATCCTCTAACTGCCGTACTACATTTTCGGTGATGCCGTCTTTTCCAATTTGATACAGTGCGGGAATTGAGTTTGCCATACTCCGCAATTTTGCACGTTGTTTTCCTGTCATATCCGTTCTCCTTTTCTTTTATCTAAGATCCTAAGTTTCCGCAAAAAAGCCGAAACAACACTTTCAAAAGAATTTCTCCTATTATAGCAAATCCACTGAGAAAAAGCAAGCCGATTATTGGTGAATCGGCTTGCTTTTTCAAGAAATTGTGCTATACTAATAAAAGTATACAGTTGTTGCCGGTATCGGCGTACCCCAAGAAAAGGATGAACTCTTATGACTATCATTGACGCACATGCGCACATCTTTCCCCATAAAATCAATCACTCCGCCGTGCAAAGTATTTCGGATTTTTATCAAGTCCCCATCTTCTGCGACGGAACTTTAGAAACCCTGCTCCAGGACGGACAAACCGCCGGAGTGGACAAGTTTCTTGTTCATTCTGTGGCCACCACCGCCCATCAGGTGCAGAGCATCAATGACTTTCTGGTTGATGCCATTTCTCAATATCCCGACCAACTTATCGGCTTTATGGCTCTGCATCCAGATATGCCAAATCTTGCGGAGGAATTAGACCGTGCCATCAGCCTTGGCCTAAAAGGAATCAAACTGCATCCAGACTTTCAGAAATTCCCTATTGACAGTCCTAAGGCATATCCTATCTACGAAGCCGTACAGGGAAGAATCCCTATCCTGTTCCATATAGGGGATCCCCGCTATCATTACAGTAATCCCAAACGTCTGGCCAAAGTTCTGGATGATTTTCCGAAATTACAGGTTATTGGTGCGCACTTTGCCGGATGGTCCGAGTGGGATGACGCTGCCAAATATCTAAAATCCTATCGCCTTTGGGTAGACAGTTCCAGCACCAGCCATTGGGTTTCGCCGGAAAAAATGCGCCATCTGGTAGATGTCTTCGGCGTCGATTCGGTGTTGTTCGGCTCTGATTACCCCATGTGGAATCCCGGGGATGAATTGAAGGTTTTAAATCGTCTGGGGCTTTCCTCTCAGCAACTGGAACAAATTCTTCACAAAAATATTGAAGCACTTTTAGATCTTTGATAGCAGTTACAGATACTTTCGCATATGTTGCAAGGCGTTCTTTTCCAGACGAGAAACCTGTGCCTGGGATATTCCAATCTCTTTGGCCACTTCCATCTGGGTCTTTCCTTCAAAAAAACGTAAATTCAAAATATGTTGCTCTCGATTCGCCAATTTACCCATAGCTTCTTTGAGTGATATTTTTTCTAGCCAAGAATCATCAATATTTTTTTCGTCTTTTACTTGGTCCATCACAAAGACTGCATCAGCGCCGTCATGATACACCGGCTCTTGCAGAGAAACCGGATCCAAAATCGCATCTAGTGCCATGGAAACCTCCTCTTTGGGAATCTGCAATTCCTTGGCAATCTCCTCCACCGTCGGCTCTCGACCGGTGGTAGCGGTGATCCGCTCCTTGATGGAAAGGGCACGATAGGCCGTGTCCCGAATAGAACGGCTGACCCGAATCGGATTGTTATCCCGCAGATATCGACGGATTTCTCCAATGATCATGGGCACTGCATAGGTAGAGAACTTTACATCGTGGGAAGTATCAAAATTATCCAATGCCTTAATCAATCCAATGCAACCGATTTGAAACAGATCATCGGCATTCTCCCCCCGGCTATGAAACCGCTGCAGGATACTGAGAACCAACCGCAGATTTCCATAGATAAAATCATGTCGTGCCTGCTGGTCCCCTTGCTGCACCTTGGCAAAAAGTTCCTGCTTTTCTTTTTCTGATAAAATGGGGAGTTTTGCGGTATTGACACCGCAGATTTCAACCTTATTTGTCATGGATATCCGCTCCCGTCAATTTAAAATTCAAAATCTTTTCTCAGTATTGGCAGACCCGAATTTTTTATACTGTCGAAGCGGCATAACCCTTGTCGAATTCCTATTTTAAACCGATAAATAGCAAAGAATATTTCCGCAAAAAAGGCCACCCCGATATGGGATGGTCTTTTTTTGTAAAGCCGTCTATAAAATGGCGACTACTACTTCTCTCTATTAAAAAGAAATGGCCGCCGAGATCATCGGCGGCCTTATTTTACGCAGTTGGCAAAGCAAACAGATTGTCTACGTGATGAATGGCGTGTTGAGGACATTTTTTAGCACAGATGCCACAGTTGACGCATTTAGAAGGATCAATGGCCGCCAGATTATCCTGCACCACAATGGCCTCTTTAGGGCAATTCTTGGCACAGATGCCACAACCGATACATCCCACCTGGCAGTCATGGCGGGTAGTTTTCCCCTTTTCCACAGACTTACAGGTAATCATATATTTGCTTTTTGCAGGTAAAATCTTAATTACTTTTTTGGGGCATTCTGCCGCGCAGGCACCACAGGCAACACATTTTTCTGCATCAATCGCAGCAACGCCGGTTTCTACCGAAATTGCATCGAATTTACAAACTCTCACACAAGAGCCCAGCCCCAAACAACCATGCGGGCACATCTTTTCTCCGCCGCCCAGCCGCAAAGCACTATGGCAATCTGCCGGTCCGTCAAAAATATATTTTTGCAAGGCCCGCTCCGGCGTTCCGTTACAAAGAACCCGTGCAACCATTTTTTCCTTTTCTTCATTTTCTACCCCAAGAATCTCAGCAATTCGTGCTGCAACTGCTGTTCCTCCCACCGGGCACATATTGGCACGGACGCCCCCTGCCACCAATGCGTTGGCATAAGCGGCGCATCCGGCAAAACCGCAACCGCCGCAATTAGCACCGGGAACAAGTTCTAAGGTTTGGGGGATTCGCTCATCCGTCTTAACCGCAAAAACTTTTGATGCTATCCCAAGGAGTAGACCAAAGAGAAGTCCCATTCCTCCGATAATCAAAATGGGTGTGATAATTTGATGCATCGCAAATCCTCTCCTTTCATACTGACAATTCTACCAATCTGTTTGTCGGATTGAATCAATTTTTTCATTATCCGCCAAAACTGAGTCCGGAAAATCCCAAAAAGGCAACAGAGAGTAACGCAGCGGTAATGAGCACAATGGGCATCCCCTGTAAGAAAGAAGGAATTTCCGCATCTTCCAGACGCTCCCGTACACCGGCAAATAACACAATGGCCACCAAAAATCCGATGGCGGCAGAAGTTCCATAGGTCAAAGACTTTAAAAAACTCATTTCGCTGCCGCTAAATTTGGTGATATTTTGAATTGCCACGCCCAACACGGCACAGTTGGTCGTAATCAAAGGCAGATACACCCCAAGGGAATGATAAAGGGAAGGAACCGCCTTTTGCAAGAACATTTCTACCAGTTGCACCAGCACCGCTATAACCAAAATAAAGGCAATCGTTTGCAAATATTCAATATGGAACGGAACCAGCAAATATTCTTGTACCACCCAGGTAAGGGCCGAGGCACAAAGCATAACAAAAATAACCGCAAAACCCATGCCGGCTGCCGTCTCTACCTTTTTAGAAACACCCAAAAACGGACAGATCCCCAGAAACTGCACCAATACGAAATTGTTAATCAAAATCGCACCGATGCTGCTGATCAACAAATCACGAATCATGGCTTGCACCCTCCCCTGCATTCTTACATTTCCTTGCAATACCATTGATGACTGCCAATAAAATTCCTAAGGTCAAAAATGCACCCGGCGGCAAAATCATCATCGACGCTGGTTGAAATCCTTCTCCAAACAGCGCGATGCCCGCAAAACTTCCGGCACCTAAAATTTCACGGACAGAGGCAATGCATGTCAAGGCACAGGTAAATCCAAGTCCCATTCCCAATCCGTCCAAAGCGGAAAGCAAGGGATTATTTTTGGAAGCAAAGGCCTCGGCCCGCCCCAAAATAATGCAGTTTACCACAATCAGGGGAATATAAATACCAAGACTGCCCGCCAGGGCCGGAAGGTATGCATTCATGAGCATTTGAACGATGGTAACAAATCCTGCAATAATGACCACATAGGATGCAATGCGAATCTTGTTAGGAATAAATTTTCTCAAAAGAGAAATTACCAGATTGGAACAAATCAAGACCGCAGTGGTGGAAAGTCCCATCCCGATGGCATTGATTACGCCGGTGGTAACCGCCAAAGTCGGACACATGCCAAGCAGTAAAACGAAGGTTGGATTTTCGTTAATCAATCCATTGAAAAAGGTTTTCACAGGTGACTGTTTCATCCTTATTTCCCTCCCTTCCGGGCGGCAAATTCTGCCGCCTCCAATGCTGCATTGACCGCTTTGGTTACCGCCTTTGAGGTAACCGTTGCGCCGGAAATTGCCGCAATCTGATTATCAGAAGTCCCTCCATTCTTTACCACAGAGATTCCTCTTAAATGTCCTCTATACTGATTGGTAAATTCGGGGGTTTCTGCCTTGGCACCAAGCCCCGGTGTCTCACTCATGCTCATAATTTTCACTTGGGAAACCTTTTCTTCCGCTGTGATGCCAACCATCACTTCTATGTCACCGCCATATCCTTCGGCACAGACTGCACTGACAACATATCCCCCTGTTTGACCGCTATAAATGGATTCCACCGCCACGCCGCTCTCCGAGGGGGTAAAACCTTGCACAGAAACCGGAATAAAACTTCCGGCATCCGGCAGGACTTCTGCCATAGACAGTTCGAATTTTTTTTGATTATTTTCTGCAATGATGGGTTCTGTTACATAATTTACCGCTGCCAGCAAACCGGTTACCACAGCACAGATAAGGAGCAGTTTTACCGTTAAGGTTAAGATTTCCTTCATGTTACGCCGCCTCCTTTTGGAATCGGGATGTACCATAGCGACAGGGTACACAAATCCGGTCAATAAGGGGCGTCGCTATATTCATAAGCAAAATTGAATAGGAAACGCCCTCCGGATATCCACCCCAGAGTCGAATTAACACCGTAATAACCCCGCAACCAAAGCCAAAAAGCAGTTGTCCGGCAGGCGTAAACGGGGTAGTGGTATAATCGGTTGCCATAAAGAAGGCCCCCAGCATCAATCCCCCGGAAAGAATTTGATACAGCCAATCGCCGGTAAACAGTCCGTTATGTCCGCCAAAGATCCAGGTTCCAACTGCTACCGTTCCAATGAAAACTACCGGAACCCGCAACCGGATGACCCCGCAAAAGAGCAGATAGACAGCCCCCAGCAAAATAGCCAATGTAGAGGTTTCGCCGATACATCCTCCAATGCCGCCCAAGAATAAATCCAGATAAGTAGGAAGGTTTGCCCCATTTTCTCCATAGGCTGCAAGCGGCGTTGCGGAACTAACGACATCTGCGGTATGCAACAACGGTTCCGGCCAGGTGGTCATGGCCAAAGCCCAGGACGCCAGCAAAAATGCCCGAGCGCCCAGCGCAGGATTCATAAAATTATGACCTAAACCACCAAAACACTGCTTTACAATAATAATCGCAAAGAAAGAGCCAACAACCGCCATCCAGAAGGGAATTCCCGCCGGAAGGTTAAACGCCAAAAGCATGCCGGTTACTACCGCACTCAAGTCGGAGATCGTGACCGGTTTCTTGCAGATTGTTTGCCAAAGTCCTTCCATAACTATACAGGAAACCACGCAGATTAGAGTAACCAACAAGGCCCGAGATCCAAACACCAGACAGCCTGCTATCAGAGCCGGCAACAAGGCAATGATCACATGCAACATGATCTTTTGGACGGAATTCCCACCTGCCACATGGGGTGCATGGGATACAATCAGTTTTTCTTCCATTGTCACAGTCCTCCTTATTTCGCCTTGGTTTGCACATTCCGCATCTTGACTTTGGCAACCTTAATCTGTTGCACCTGCCGCCGCCTTGCGGGACAGACAAACGCACAACTTCCGCATTCTAAGCAATCCGCAATATGCAATGTCTCCAATGCCGCAAAATTATCCTGCCGTGCCATTTTATCTAATAGATTAGGCTGAAGATTCATGGGACAGACATAAAGGCATTTGGCGCAACGGATACAGGCCGTTTCCTGCTCTATCCGTGCAGATTCTTCTCCCAGAAGCAAAATTCCGGATGTTCCCTTAATGACCGGAACTTCCAAACTCGGCACAGCCAAACCCATCATGGGCCCTCCCATGATCACCTTTTTGGGCGGCGCTTTCACCCCTCCGGATTGCTCCACCAAGTAGGAAAACGGTGTGCCAATCCGCACCCGATAATTCATGGGATTCTTTAATGCATCGCCTCCCAATGTCACAATCCGCTGTATCAGCGGCCGGCGGTGTATCACTGCCCGGGCAATGGATGCGGCTGTATCAATATTCACAACGATGCATCCTGCTTGCCACGGCAACTGTCCCGGCTTTACCTTTCGTCCGGTTACAGCATTGATCAACTGTTTTTCCGACCCTTGCGGATATTTGGTTTTCAAAGGAACAATATGCATCTTCTTTTCGGCAACTTGTGCGGCCGCTTCTTTCATCCGGATAATGGCATCCGGCTTGTTATCTTCAATAGCAATATATCCATCGTCCAATCCAAAAAGTTGCAACAAGATAGAAAGACCTGTCAGAATCTCCTGCGGTGTTTCCAACATGACCCGATGATCGGAGGTAAGGTAGGGTTCACATTCGGCACCATTGACGATCACATAATCAATCTTTGCCTCCGGCGGGGGCGATAATTTCACATGGGTCGGGAAGGTAGCACCTCCCATTCCCACAATACCGGCCTCTTTTACCAAATCCCGGATTTCCTGCCCCGACAGCTTGGTATAATCCCGCATCCCTTGGCTCAAATCCGGATCCGGCGTATCCTTCCCATCATTTTCTAAAATGATGGCCTCCGTCAAAAATCCATTGGGATGCAATCGTTTTTCTATGGCTCTTACCTTACCGGATACCGAGGCATGAAGATTGGCAGAAACAACCCCGCTTGCTTCTGCAATTTTTTGACCCAACAGGACAGAATCGCCGACCTTGACACACGGTATCGCCGGTGCACCAATGTGCTGGGAAAGCGGATAAATCAATTCCTCCGGCGGCATCAAAGAAACAATCTCTTTGGTACAAGTCGCATTTTTCTGGCTATTGGGGTGTATACCGCCCCGAAATGTTCTCATCACGCGTCCCCCCTTATGATAAATCTTAAAGCAATGTATTCGTTCCCCACTGCTTTTATGCTAAAATTCACGGTTTTTCGTTATTTCCATCCGCTTTTACTACTCTCTTCAGTATATCTTTTCCGCCGTCCTTTGTCAAGAAAAAAACCGCGTTCATCCATGGAAAAATGTGTCGAAACAACTAATTTCCCTGATAAAAGAACTTCTTTTATTGGCAGAAATTGCAATAGATTTCGGCAAAATTCTATAGTATAATAATGCGGGTTTTGTAACAAATGTTGCAGATTCTAGAGAAAGAGGGCAATGGCATGGAAGTAAAATATTTATTGGATATTGGTCTGATTCTTCTGGCTACCAAACTATTGGGACTGCTGACTAAGCGAATTCAAATGCCGCAAGTCGTCGGAGCGTTGCTTGCAGGTCTTTTGTTGGGGCCCGTATGCCTTGGCTGGATCGGCCAAAGTGATTTCATCGCGCATATTGCAGAAATAGGGGTTATTGTCCTGATATTTTGCGCAGGGATGGAAACCAATGTTCAGGAATTAAAAAAATGCGGCGGTGCCTCTATGGTCATTGCTGTCATGGGTGTTTTGTTTCCTTTGGCATTTGGTTGGTGGCTGGCTTCCTTCCTCCATCCCGGTAGCAACCCACTATCCACCCTGCAAAATATCTTTGTCGGCATTGTTCTTACCGCAACCTCGGTCAGCATTTCGGTGGAAACCCTGAAAGAATTAGGAAAACTTACCACCAAATCCGGCAATGCGATTCTCAGTGCAGCCTTAATGGACGGTATCCTAGGCATTATTGCCTTGTCTGTCCTTGCCTGTTTTATCGACTCCGGCTTTAGTCCCTCTAGGACAAGCATGAAACTTTTCAATTTCTTCCTCTTTTGCGGTATCATTTTCTTTCTGTTTCATAAATTATTTACCCCGTGGCTTAACCGCAATAAAAAAGATTTGCGGCGATTCCCCATTCTGGCCTTTGCATTTTGTCTGCTGATGGCCTATATTTCGGAAGAATTTTTTGGCACTTTGGACATTACCGGCGCCTTTGTGGCAGGCATCATCCTTTCCAACAACCGACACACCACCTATATGCAGACCCGGTTTGATGCTTTGTCCTTTATGTTCCTGTCACCGGTCTTCTTTGCAAGCATCGGTTTGCAGGTATCCGCCAACCCCCTGCATAGCACCGCATTCGTATCCCTACTACTTTTAGTTCTTGTAGCCATTTTCAGCAAAATACTCGGTTGCGGGCTTGGTGCAAAGTTTTGCCGTTATACCAATCTCCAGGCAGCGAAAATCGGTGTAGGCATGGTTTCTCGTGGCGAAATAGCCTTGATCGTGGCGGTTAAGGGGGCTTCCATCGGTTTGGTTCCTCCCACCTTCTTTGCTCCCATTATTGTGATGGTAATTGCAACTGCCATACTGGCTCCCACCATGCTGAAATTGATTTACAAATACCAGTCCTCTCATCAATCGGAACCCATGATACAAAGCGCCTTGGTAGAACGATACGAAGAACGCCGATATTTAGAAGATATGACCCAGGAAGCGTTGCGTCAACACGAGGACTTAAAAGAACAACTCCAACGAAAAAAACAATAAAACACTGCGGCTATGCCGCAGTGTTTTTATCATCACGGAAAGAATCGACGAATCCGGCCGCCGTAGCGGATCACAATGTACCGAACACAAAAACCGGTAAAAAGTCCGGTTAGGATTCCGGAAATCCAAAGAATGGGCAAATAGGAAAAAACGGCGGGGGTCTTGGTTATGAGCACCGCCACCAATACCTGCACTGTATTATGCACCATGGCACCTACTGCACTGATAGCCCAAAGGAAATTCTCCCCGTTGCTCCGAAACAACAGCATCTCTATCCCCAAACAGCAAATACCGCCGGCCAAACTGTAAAAAAGAAGATGGGGATTCCCCACCAATAGTGCGCCAAGAAGAGTCCGTGCTATCAAAACAACAAAGGCATCCTTGGCAGAGAGGAACACGATTCCAAACAGGGTAACCAGATTGGCAAGTCCTAGTTTGATTCCCGGGATAGGCGTCAGGGGCGGCAGTTGTGCCTCTAAAACAAAAATTCCCAGAGCCAGCGCTGTAAGAATACCGTTTAACGCGAGTCTTTTACTCCCCATAGAACACCTTCCTTCCTCTTATATCGGAAATCATTATTTTATCTGAATAACCACTCGATTAGGCAAACAAACAATAGGCACTGCTTTGTCAGAAATGCCTCCCTGATGCACACAGAGTTGATCGGGGCAACTGGCAGATTGCATAGAAATTCTTCCCCTTTGGACCAAAATAATATTTTCTCCGTTTTCGGTCCGCACCGGAATCGTGATATCCTCCGTAACCGCGGCTAGATTAATCCTTTGCAATAAAACTCCATCCTGAGAAATCTCTGCCACATATTCCTCCTTCTCAAAAAAATACGGAAGCAAGACAGCCGTAAGGCTAAGCAAAAAAAATCCACCCAAAATCAATATCCAATGTTTGGTTTTCATAATGGGTCACATCCCTCCCGAAAGGATAAAATCCATCCAATTATTTCCCGCATTGGTATCGCAAAAACAATCTTTCAAAAAGATGATAACGATTTTTGATGTTTTTGTCAATATTTTAGCAGAAATGCTTGTTTTTTTATCCTCTTTTATGTTATACTGTTACTGTAGAATAAAAATGCCTTATAAAGAAAGTATTTTAGAAAGAAGGCCCTCCCGTATGAACCATACGATGTTGACAGATTTTTATGAACTGACCATGGCAGACGGCTATCTCAAAGAAGGCATGGGCGAAAAAATTGCCTATTTTGATATGTATTTCCGCCAAGCGCCGGATGGTGCAGGGTTTGCCATCATGGCCGGTGTAGAACAACTTATCGAATATCTTAAAAATCTGACTTTTACCAAAGAAGATATCTCCTACCTCCGGGAAAAGAATCTCTTTGACGATACTTTTTTAAACTATTTAGAGAATTTTCGTTTTTCCTGTGACGTTTGGGCCATTCCGGAAGGAACACCCATTTTCCCCAACGAACCCATTGTAACGGTTCGGGGGCCCTTGATCCAAGCACAATTTTTGGAAACCATGATTCTTTTGACCATCAACCATCAAAGTTTGATTGCTACTAAAAGCAATCGGATTGTGCGGGCAGCGGGGGATCTTCCGGTGATGGAATTCGGTTCCCGTCGTGCCCAAGGGTATGATGGGGCTATTTATGGAGCCCGTGCTGCCTATATCGGTGGCGTCTGCGGCACCGCCTGCACCCTTTCGGATCAAATGTTCGGCGTTCCGGCTCTAGGAACCATGGCCCATAGTTGGGTGCAATCCTTCCCCAGCGAATATGAGGCCTTTTTGGCTTATGCCAAAGCATATCCCAATAATTGCACGCTTTTAATTGACACCTATCATGTCTTAAAAAGCGGACTGCCCAACGCCATTAAAGTTTTTAACGAAGTATTAAAGCCCCTGGGTATTACCAACTGCGGCATACGGATTGACAGCGGGGATATTACCTACCTGACCCGAAAATGCCGTCAGGCTTTGGATGAGGCCGGTTGGTCTACCGCAAAAATTGTCATTTCCAACTCTCTGGATGAATATATCATCCGGGATATTTTGCAACAGGGTGCTAAGGTTGACTCTTTCGGCGTTGGCGAGCGGCTCATTACCTCTAAATCCGAACCGGTATTCGGCGGCGTCTATAAATTGGTTGCCATCGAGGAAGACGGCGTAATTCAGCCAAGAATCAAAGTTAGTGAAAATGTGGCCAAAATTACAAATCCCTACTTTAAAAAGGTTTATCGCCTATACTCCCGCGAAACCAGCATGGCCATTGCGGATGTTCTGACCGCTTTTGACGAAACCATTGATGATACAAAACCTTATGAAATCTTTGATCCCAGAAACACTTGGAAGCGAAAAACCATTGTAAACTTTAAAGCAGTAGAGTTGCAGATTCCTCTTTTCAAATCCGGAGAATGCGTTTATCAATCTCCCGCATTAGAAGAGATTCGCTCCCACTGCAAAGAAAGCCTCTCTACAATCTGGGACGAAGTAAAACGATTTGAAAATCCTCATGAATATTATGTAGATTTATCACAGCGGCTTTGGGATATTCGCTACAACTTATTAGCCGCTCACAGTTATTCCTGCAAATGATGAAATAAGATATATGTAACACAATACGGAAAGGATGAATATATATGACAGAAAACACCATTGATTCTTGTAATCTAGGCAGACTTGGCGTTATCGGCATGAAGGGCTGCGAAGAAATGTCACGGAAAATCAATCAGCACCTTCGGAATTTTTATGAGGAAAATCCCGGCAATACCGGTATTGATTCCTTTTTAATCCCCATCAATAATCCACGGTTCGGGACAGGGGAAGCAAAAGCCATGATCATGCATTCTATACGGACCTACGATATTTACATTGTCATGGATGCCTTTAATTACGGCGTTACATATAAGATGTACGGACAGGAACACCGAATGAGTCCGGATGATCACTTCCAGGATTTAAAGCGGATTATTTCTGCCATGGGCGGTAAGGCGAAACGGATTACTGTTATCATGCCCATGCTTTATGAGGGACGGCAACACAAGCGGGTTTCCCGGGAATCTCTGGACTGCGCCTTGGCTCTGCAAGAGTTGGAAAACATGGGAGTTAATAACCTGATTACCTTTGACGCCCATGACCCAAGAGTTCAAAACGCCATTCCCCTTAACGGTTTTGAAAATGTACATCCCACTTATCAGATGATCAAGACTTGTCTGCGCTATGATGAAAATATTATGCTGAACAAGGAAAACACCATGATTGTATCTCCCGACGAGGGTGCCATGGGCCGTTGTATCTACTATTCTTCGGTACTGGGTATGGATCTTGGTATGTTTTATAAGCGTCGGGATTATTCCACCGTCATCGACGGCAAAAATCCCATCGTTGCCCATGAATTCTTAGGCAGTGATCTGGCCGGCAAGGATGTCATTGTAGTCGATGATATGATTGCCTCCGGCGATTCTATGATTGACGTGGCTAAGGAATTGAAAAAACGGAAAGCAAACCGTGTTTTGGTCTTTTCTACCTTTGGTCTCTTTACCGAAGGCCTTAAAAAGTTCGATCAAGCCTATGAAGCCGGTTTGATTGATGCCGTCTTTACCACTAATCTGGTTTACCGGACGCCGGAACTGTTAAAATCTCCTTGGTATCATGAAGTGGATATGTCTAAATATATTGCACTTATCATTAAAACTTTAAATGAGGAAAATTCCATTAGTGAACTGCTGACTCCTATTGGCAGAATCGAAAAAATCTTGGATCAATACAGGAATAAAAGATGAACCAAAACATCATGATCAGCACCGAAGAAATGGCGGTGCAACGGGAATATATCGAAAAACTTCGAAGCATGAACCTGCAACGCCCCCAAAAGCCTCTTGCTTTTGTAGAAACTTATGGTTGCCAACAAAATTCCAGCGATTCTGAAAAACTAAAAGGAATGCTGGCCGACATGGGCTTTGGTTTTTGCGATGGGGTGGACAATGCCGACTTGGTATTGTATAACACATGTGCTGTGCGAGAGAATGCGGAGTTAAAGGTCTTTGGAAATTTAGGCGCTCTCAAACACGCAAAACGCCGAAAACCGGGGATGGTGATCGGTGTTTGCGGCTGTATGATGCAGCAAACGCATATCGCCGAAACGATCCGGAAAAAATATAATCACGTGGATTTAGTCTTTGGAACCCACGCCTTATACCGTTTTCCAGAACTTTTAGATCATGTCTTGCAACATGGAAGAACCTTTCAAACAGAAAACGAGGATGGACATATTTTTGAGGAAATTTCTTATAAACGGGACGATCCTCCTCTGGCCAAAATCCCGATTATGTACGGCTGTAACAATTTTTGTACCTACTGCATTGTCCCTTATGTACGGGGACGGGAACGCAGCCGTGCAGCGGAACATATTCTGGCCGAGGCACGAGAGGTTGCAGACCAAGGATATCGGGAGATCATGTTGCTTGGGCAAAACGTTAACTCCTACGGCAATGATCTAAAAGGCGGATTTAGTTTTGCCGAACTTTTGCGGGCCATCTGCAAAATTGATGGAATTGAGCGGGTTCGTTTTATGACCTCCCACCCAAAAGACCTCTCGGAGGAATTGATTGCCGCTATGGCAGAAGAACCGAAGATTTGCAAACAACTTCATCTTCCCATTCAGTCAGGCTCTGATAAAATCTTAGCGGCTATGAACCGGAAATATACACGGGCACAGTACCTTGCACTAATTGCCAAAGTGCGGGAAAAAATGCCGGATATCGTCCTTACCACTGATATTATTGTCGGGTTTCCGGGCGAAACCAACGAGGATTTTGCCGACACACTTTCCGTTTTGCAGGAAGTAGAATACGACACTATCTTTTCCTTTATCTATTCCAGGCGCAACGGAACACCGGCCGCATCCATGCCGGATGTCATGGATGAAACACAAAAACATCAGAATTTCGATCGGATGCTTGCAGTACAAAATGAGATTTCCAAACGGAAAAACGACACCTATCTGGGAAAAACTGTTTCCGTTCTTGTGGAAGGTTCCAGCAAAAACAACCCAGACACTCTTACCGGCCGCACCGAAGGCGGCAAGGTGGTAAACTTTCCGGGGAATTTAGAACTAATCGGCAGATTTGTTAACATCAAAATCACCAAGAGCCAAACATGGTCCTTGTTTGGCGAACTTGCACAGGAGGAATAAGTATGGATCAGGAAAAAATTTTCGAAAAAGCAAAGGAACTCGGCGACCTAATCGCACATAGCGATATCAAAAAACGTGCTGACGAGGCAAACCGGGCTCTAACCGCTGACGAAACTGCCATTGACCTTATTAACGGCTATCATGACAAACGTACAGAGAAAATGGCCGTCTTTGAAGACCGTCAGCCCACTGCAGAGGAAGCCAAAGAAATCAATGAATATCTGCAGGAAGCGTTTAATCGTATAGCAGAAAACCCCATCATTCGGGAATATATTGAAGCCAACCAGAATTTGGAGCAAACCTTAAACCAAATGGATCAAATTCTAAGAAACGCTATTTCCGGCGGACACAGTTGCAGCGGTTCTTGCTCCAGTTGTAGCGGCTGTCACTAAATCGAAAAAAGAATCTACGCTATGAACCAGGCATAAAACCGTTGGTCTTGACGACCTGCGGTTTTCTTCCTATTCATTACCCAAGTCCCTAACGGAAAAGAAACGGAGGAACCCCATGACGCAAAAAATAGAAATGGACCAATTAACGCCCATGATGCAGCAGTATTTTGCCGTAAAAAATGAATATCCGGATTGTATTTTGCTGTATCGGTTGGGGGATTTCTATGAAATGTTTTTTGACGATGCCCTCATTGCGTCCAAAGTTCTGGATATTACACTAACCGGCAGAAACTGCGGATTGGAAGAGCGGGCACCCATGTGTGGCGTTCCCTTCCACGCTGTAGACGGATATGTGGCAAGATTGGTAGCCAGCGGTTATTCGGCGGCCATTTGTGAACAGGCAGAAGATCCTGCAACCGCCAAGGGAATTGTAAAACGAGAGGTTATTCGGGTCATCACACCCGGAACTATTATGGATAATACCGCTCTGGATGCCAACAAGAACAACTACCTCTGTTCCATCGCTGTCAAAGAACACGGTGCCGGCATTGCCATGGTGGATATTACCACCGGAGAATGTACCGCTCGGGAAATCCAGCAAGAGGATTTTTCTCTGCCTCTTTTAAATGAACTCGCCAAATATACTCCCTCAGAAGTCATTATGAACCTACAGGGCTATGAAAATACTCATCTTCTAAAAGAGATTAAAGGTCGCACCGGCGGCATTGTCCGGAATTATTACGACTGGGCCTATGCCCCTGAAGAAGCCCAAAAGAAAGTGGTTTCTCAATTTGGCTCTCTGGAAGAAGCAGGGCTTACAGGAAAAACAGGCTGTATTTCGGCCATTGGTGCTTTGCTTTTATATCTGGAAGAAACACAGAAAACCGAACTGAAGAATCTAACGAATGTAGAAATCGATCAGGATGCACAGCACATGCAACTGGATCTTTATAGTCTGCGAAATCTTGAAATCTTAGAAACCTTGCGGGACCGGAACTTTCGGGGCAGTCTGTTACATATTCTTGATAAAACCCATACCTCTATGGGTGCACGACTCCTGCGCAAATGGCTAACGGCACCTCTTTTGCATTGCGCCGCCATTGCCAATCGGCAAACCGCTGTCGAAGAATTGCTGCGTGATCCCATGCTTCGTGCAGAAATGAACGAAGCAATGCGGCCGATTTCGGATATTGAACGGCTGATTAACCGTATTGTCTATAAAAATGCAGGCTGTGCCGAACTAACCGGATTAAAATTATCCTTAAAACAGTTACCGGAGGTACTGCATTGCTTAAAGGATGTGCAATCCAATTTATTGCGCCGTTGCCGTGAGGAAATCGATCCCCTAGAAGATATCTTTCTCTTGATCGATCAAACCATTGATGAAAAAGCACCTGCCAGCCTGCGTGGCGGCGGTTTGATTCTGCGCGGTGCCAACGAGGAACTGGATCGGATGAAAAATCTCGCAGAAAACGGTCAAAAAATTCTGGCCGAACTGGTAGAAAAAGAAAAAGAAAAAACCGGAATTAAATTATTAAAGTTAGGTTATAATAAGGTTTTTGGCTACTATGTAGAGACCACCAAACAATATACTGACATGGTTCCGGATTATTTTATCCGAAAACAGACCCTTGCCAATGGCGAACGATATATCACGCCCGAACTGAAAGAAGTGGAAGAAGCCGTCTTAGATGCCAGTGCCAAAATGGTGGATATGGAATATGAGTTATTCTGCCAGGTACGGGATCGGGTTGCACAGGCCCTGTCACGGATTCAACGAACCGCCAAAGCCCTGGCCGTTGTAGACGTACTGTCTTCTTTTGCCACTGTTGCAGAGAAAAACGGTTATGTCATGCCCACCGTTAACAACGGCGACAAAATCGTCATCAAAAACGGACGTCATCCTGTGGTGGAAGCCTTAGACAAATCTATGCGTTTTATCCCCAATGACACCATCTTAGATAATCGGGAACATCAAGTTGCCATTATTACCGGCCCCAACATGGCCGGAAAATCCACCTATATGCGTCAAACTGCCCTGATTGTACTCATGGCGCAGATTGGCAGTTTTGTTCCTGCCGCTGAAGCTGAAATTGGCGTGGTAGACAAAATCTTTACCCGGGTAGGGGCCTCCGATGATTTATCCTCCGGCCAGAGTACCTTTATGGTAGAGATGAAGGAAGTCGCTTATATTCTGGATAATGCCACCGACAAGAGTTTGGTCATTCTGGACGAAATCGGTCGAGGCACCAGCACCTTTGACGGTCTTGGCATTGCGTGGGCGGTGGTGGAATACCTTGCTGATGTAAAAAAATGCGGTGCAAAGACTATGTTTGCCACCCATTATCACGAACTGACCCAACTGGAAGATAAGATTCCCCATGTAAAGAATTACTGTGTTGCCGTCAAAAAACGGGGCGATACCATCAGTTTCTTGCGAAAGATTATCCGTGGCGGTGCAGACCAAAGTTATGGCGTTGACGTGGCCGCTTTGGCCGGTGTCAAAAAGCCGGTGGTCAAACGAGCACGGGAAATTGTAGAATCTTTGGAATCTCAAGATGGGCAATCGGTACGGGATATTACCATCGAAAGCCGTCGTCCTATGACTACAGACGAGAATCAAATGAATTTCTTCGGTGCTGCAGAAGATCCGGTTTTAGCAGAGTTACGGGAGTTAGATCTTAATATGATGACTCCGGTAGAGGCACTGACCAAACTATATGATCTGCAGGCCAAAGCAAAAAACTCCTAATACCTCAACCCACCAACGCAAAGGAGAGGAAACAATGCAAAACATTCAGGTTTTATCTCAAACAGTCGCCGATCAAATTGCGGCCGGCGAAGTAGCCGAACGCCCGGCTTCTGTTGTAAAGGAACTGGTGGAGAATTCCATTGACGCCGGCGCTCATCACATTGATGTGGAAATCAAACAAGGAGGCGTTTCCTATATTCGGGTTACCGATGACGGTAGCGGCATTCCGGCAGCGCAAGCAAAAACCGCCTTTTTGCGGCATGCTACCAGCAAACTTTCCACCATTGACGATCTGGATCACATTGCAACGATGGGATTTCGGGGAGAGGCTTTGGCCAGCATCTGTGCCGTGGCCGAAGTAGAGGTTATTACGAAGACTGCTGACGCAGAGGAAGGATGTTATCTGGAACTAGTGCATGGACTTCCAAAGGAACAGGAATCCATTGCCTGTGCAAACGGCACCACAATGATTGTAAAACGGTTGTTTTCCAATGTTCCGGCGCGTATGAAATTTTTGAAAAAGAACGCTACCGAGGCCGGATATGTAGCCGATGTTTTAGGAAGAATTGCCCTTTCCAGACCCGAAATTGCCTTTACCTATACCTGTGATGGCAAGGAAGTCTTCTCTACCGTCGGTGATGGAAACCTAACCAACGTAGTTTTAAACCTATACGGCTTAGATCACGCCAAGGCCGTCATCCCCATTGATTATACCGAGGGGATGATCCGCATTACCGGTCTTCTTGGCAAGCCGGAACTTGCACGGGGAAACCGTACCCGCCAGACCCTCTTTGTTAATGGCCGGTACATCAAAAACCATGTCCTTGCCAAAGTTGCTGAAGAGGCCTATCGCAATGCCATGATGGTTGGTCGTTTTCCCTTCTTTGTTCTGCAAATCACCTTGCCGCCGGAGCAGGTAGATGTCAATGTCCATCCTGCCAAAACCGAAGTTAAATTCGCCAATGAAAAACAGGTTTACGACGTAGCCTATCATGCTATGCGGCGTGCAATCTATCATGACGAAGAACCGGCACAACCAGTACAAAATGTGCCGATGCCTGCCAAAACATCACCGTCGTCGGTATTACCGACTACGGATCATTCGCGACGCTCCTCCTCTTTCGAGAAGCCTGTTGCCCCAACTCTGGTACGGCAATATCTAGAGAACACCATCCCTCCAAAAGAAGAAAGTCCCAAAACCGAAACCCACCTTAAAGAACCGGATTCTTTATGGGATGAGATTTTAACTTCACCTCCGGAACCCACCCAAAAACCGGAACCGGTCCAAGAAGTTCTTCCGGGATTCTCTCCCGAAGAAGATTCTAAGGCCAAACCGCCGACCCAAATCGTGGGGCAAATCTTTGATACCTATATTGTCTGCCAAAGCGGCGAAGAAATGTTTTTGATTGATCAACATGCCGCCCATGAACGGCTGCGCTTTGAAGCCCTGCGGGAGGCATATTTGAAAAAAGAGCGGTTGGCACAGATCCTTCTAACTCCCATGGTTTTGCATCTGGAGCAACGAGAAAAACAAATCATCTTAGATTCCATCAAAGATTTTTTCCGTTTCGGATTCGAACTGGAGGATTTTGGTGGAAACTCTATCATTGTGCATGGCACACCGATATCTGCAGATGAAAAAACCATTGGCAACTTGATTCTGGAACTAGCCGAGGCTTTTGGAGAGCAACGCCGACATCCGGTAGCAGATTTCGAGGAACGTGCTCTCGATATGATCTCTTGCAAATATGCCATCAAGGCCAACCATCGACTGAGTCTTCCGGAAATGCAGGATTTAGTGAAGCGGACACAGCATTTAGAGTCCGATGGGGTAAAAACCTGCCCCCACGGCCGACCGATTCGGATTTCCTTTACCAAAGCAGAAATCGAAAAATTATTTAAACGCAGAGTATAAGATGATAAGGTCGCCGAAAATCGGCGGCCTTATTTTTCTTTGATTCCTTTGATGATCTCATAAATTCCAATCCCCAATAAAAAAACACCAAATAAACGCCGCAGCAAATCTCCGCCCAGTTGGACGGCAAGCCACGCCCCGACCGCCGCACCTAAAACACCGCTTCCCCCAATGATGCCGGCAGTTTTTAGTTCGACATTTTTATTGCGGATGTGTACCACCAAGGAAACCACCGCAGTAGGCAGAAAATAGACCAAATTAATTCCCTGTGCCACTTGCTGGCTTACCCCCTGAAAAAACACCAATGCGGGAATCAGAATCGCACCGCCTCCAATCCCCATTCCGCTGATGATACCACTGGCAAAGCCTGTTATGATCTGAACCACTCCAAATCCTCCCTAAAAAATCATTTTGCTTGCTGTTATAACAATCACGGTCCCAAAGACAATTTTTAACCACCGTTTAGAAATCCTTCCAAGGAGTTTGGCACCCACCAGACCTCCTATTACTCCTCCGATTGTCACAGGAATCCATAAAGACAATTGGAAAAGTCCACGGGAAAGATAAAACATCATGCTAACTATGGAAAAGAGAAAAACAATGGCAATGGCGGTGGCATGGGCCTTTTTTTCTTCTATTTGTAAAAACCGCTCCATAGCCGGCACAACAACACTTCCTCCTCCGGCACCAAACAGTCCGTTGAGAACGCCGCTGACCAAACCTATACAAAGATGTTTCCAATACTTTTTTATATTCTTCACGCCCTTTCTATGCAAAAAACAAAGACTACCATTCTCTGGTAGTCTTTGTAGGATTTTAACTTTTATTCTTTTTCGATTCCAATTCGGAAACCAAACTCGATATCCTTCTCGCTGAGCCGATATTTTTCTAACAACTCCGGTCCGCAACTGCGAGATCCTATGCCTGAAACCTTATAATCCACCCGAACCAAAACGGAGTCATCTTTTACCAATTCATCGGTGTGCATTGCTTCAGTCAAAGCCTGTGCCGTATACTCCGAAACATTTATTTCGAAACTATCGTCTGCCGTAAAGGTCAGGCCGTTGTCCATCTGCAACCACGTGGTATGATAGTGATTCCCATGTTCCTGAGGCACTACATAGGCAACATACTCCTTTTCTGCGCTACTGTCAAAAAGTCCCATCTTGGCATAATGATGTAGGTCGCAATAGGTTTCGCCGGGACCCATACCAAAATAACGGAAGGCCGATGCTCCTTTTGGCACGCGGAAGGTAAATCCCAGCCGTGGTAACCAAACACATTCTTCCTTTACCTTTCCGGATAATTGTACCCCAATGGAGCCGTCATCAAAGAAAGAATACTTAGCCGTATACCGGAAGAAAGGTTTGCGTGCCACACCGGAAATACTCCCTGTTACGGTAACGGTGTTTCCTTCTAAGATACAGGAATACACCTTGCTGAAGATACGATTCAGATTCTCACCGGTTTGATTATCCCCTCCAATGTATCCCCATCTTCTCTTGATATGACGATCATTATCGGTAGGTGCCCGCCAAGCAGAAATCTCGGCAAGACCCTCTGTCAATCCGGCAATGTCTTTTAACATACCACGCCGTGTATCAAAACGATGCACAAAATTTTCTCCACGCACGATAATCTCTTCCGGCGTTTTCTCAAAGGAAAGTTGCTTTGCGGTATGGCAAGTTTCCGCTTTTTTTATCGCTACCGGCAGTTGATGCTGATCAATGGCAAACTCTTTGCCGTCCCTAGACAGGCTCAAATTGAGATAACATCCAAGCCCGCAGGATTCCGGCAAGGAATACGGCAACTCTACCACCGCTTCACCATGGGGAGGGATATCCAATACACATTGGCCTGTTTGGATTTCCTGTCCGTCCTTCTCGACACTCCACTGAAGGGAAAATTCATTAAGATTGGTAAAATCATAATGGTTTTGCACTGTCAAAGTGCCATTTTCCAGGTAACTCCACATGGGCTGATAAGCCCTTTTTGCTTCCAGCGTTCCTGCTTTGAGGGTTCGGTCACAGAATACCAATCCGTCACAACAGAAGTTAACATCATGGGTAATCTCTCCAAAATCTCCCCCATATCGACAAACCCCGTCCTCTAAAACAACATGGTCAGCCCATTCCCAGATACAACCGCCAATTAATCTTGGATATTGATAAATTAACTTCCAGTAATCCATCACATCCCCCGGCCCATTCCCCATGGAATGGCAGTACTCACAAAGAAATACCGGACGGGCATCGTCGCTCTTTGCATATTCCTCTAATAAATCTAATCTGGAATACATATAACTTGCAACATCCATATCTTTGGCAGGCTCCGGCTTCCAATGGTTCTCGCCCTCATAATGAACCAACCGACTCTTATCACGGTTCCAAACCCACTTTGCCATAGCAACAAAATTCTCGCCATAGGCACTCTCGTTACCCAAAGACCAGAAAATAACGCATGGGTGGTTCTTATCGCGTTCTACCATCCGCTCGCCGCGTTCTACAAAGGCCGCCTTCCATTCGGGTCTGCGGCAAATCCAATCCATGTTTTCAATGTCGTATTCATACCGGGTATTTCTCGTTGAAAAGCCATGGGTTTCAATATCGGTTTCATCAATAACGTAGAAACCAAGCCGATCACACTGCTCCAGAAAATAGGGCGTGGGCGGATAATGGGAGGTACGGACACAATTGATGTTGAGTTCCTTCATCAATTCCAGTTCCTGCAAAAACTCCTCCTCAGTTTGGCAGTATCCATGTTCCGGATGGGTGTCATGATGGTTGACTCCCTTTAATTTTACCGCAACGCCATTGATTAGCAGTTCCTGACAGGGAGAAATGGCAATGGTCCGCATTCCAATTTTTTGAGGAATATATTCCTCTCCATGGGAAATGACCGCCGTATACAGATAAGGTTTCTCCGCATTCCATAGAATTGGATTGGATAAATCTGCTTCTTTCCCCTCTGCATCTAAGATCATGCAGTTTCCTTCTCCAAGATAGACAATCTCCTTGTCATCTGCCTTAATTTCTATATCCCAAAGACGGTCCTGATCTCTGGATAAAAGATAGACATCCCGGAATATTCCATTAAACCGAAAGCAATCCTGATCTTCCAAATAACTACCGACACACCATTTCCGCACCTGAACCAGAATTTCATTTTCTCCCCCATGCAAAAACTTTGTCAGTTCAAACTCCGCAGATAGATGGGAACCCATACTACTACCAACAAATTCACCGTTCACATAGAGCGTCAAATGGGAAGCGACCCCTTCAAAAACAATATAGGTCCGACGTTTCTGCCACTTTTCATCAATCTCCACAAAACGACGATAAACGCCCATAGGATTCTCATCCGGCACATAAGGGGGATCTACCGGATAGGGATAATTCAAATTGGTATAAATGGGTTTTTCATATCCGTAGCATTGCCAACAAGAAGGCACCGGTATGGTTTCGGAAAACGAAACCTCTCCTTCCCCATCAATATCTCGAGGAAAAAATTTAAAATCCCATGTCCCGTTGAGCAATTGATAATAAGCCGATGCATTCTTGTCACCGATAACGGCTTTTTCAAAACTGTCATAGGGAATGTAATGCGCACGGGAAGGTTCCCGATTCCAATGTAATTTTTCTAAATTCTCATACACACGCATCTAGCACATCTTCCTTTCGGTTTGCATTTATACCTTTCTATCTTTATTATAAATTCCTTTGTCTTAAAAGCAATAACAGATTTTTAACAAATATATAACAATTCCAACCTTTTTGCCAGTCGAGCAAAAAGCGGATGATATGCACTCCCATATCATCCGCCTTTTTTACTTAATAAAATCAAATTCTACCCCGTATATCCGAACCGTATCGCCTTCTTGAATCCCGGCACTCTCCAGTTGTGCAATGATGCCGCTCTTAATCAGGGTACGCTGAAAATACTGTAATGATTCGTAGTCATCAAAATTGGTAGACCCTACAAGTTTCCTTGCCCGGAGTCCCTCTACCTCATAGGCCCCGTCTTCGGCGCGGGTAACACGAATGGTTTCATCCTGTCTTACTTGCTTTGAATCAAAGAATTCATAATCTTCTTCTTCCTCTTTGGGGAGTTTAGACAGTTGTTCCCACGTCTTTTTCAAAACTTCGGAAATTCCCTGTCGAGTAGCCGCCGAGATAGCGTATACCTGATACCCCTCTCCCTCTAAAGTTTCCCGAAAAACCTGATAATTCTCCTCAAACGAAGGAATATCCTTTTTGTTGGCTAATACAATCTGAGGTTTTTCTGCAAGTTTTGGACTATACAATTTCAATTCCCGATTGATGGCAGCAAAATCCTCTAGGGGATCTCTCCCTTCCACACCGGAAACATCTACAATATGCAAAAGAATCCGAGTCCTCTCCACATGTCGCAAAAATTCATGTCCAAGGCCAACCCCTTGATGCGCACCTTCAATAATGCCCGGAATATCCGCTATGACAAAACCGCCGCCATCGCCCATGTCCACCACGCCCAAGTTAGGTTGCAAGGTGGTAAAATGATAGTTTGCAATTTTCGGTCGTGCGTCGCTGACAATGGAAAGAAAGGTGGATTTTCCTACATTGGGAAATCCCAATAATCCTACATCTGCAATTAATTTTAGTTCCAAAGTAATTTCGTATTCTTCCCCGGGCATTCCCGCCTTAGCAAACTTAGGAGTCTGTCTCGTGGCAGTAGCAAAATGGGCATTTCCCCAACCGCCGCTGCCGCCCCGGGCGACAGTAGCACGCTCTCCATCCTGCTTTAAGTCGCAAATGACCAGATTACTCTCCTTCTCCCGAATCAATGTTCCTACCGGAACCCGAATCTCCAAGTCCTGTCCGTTTTTACCGTTACGCTTGGCATCCCGTCCGTTACCGCCGGCCTCTGCCAGATATTTTCGCTTGTAACGAAAGTCCATCAAGGTATTGATATTCTTATCTGCCACAAAAACCACATTGCCGCCACGGCCGCCATCGCCGCCATCCGGTCCGCCTGCAGCAACATATTTTTCGCGGTGAAAGGTAACCGCACCATTTCCGCCATCACCGGCTTTGATAAAAATTTTAGCAAAATCAGAAAACATTCCAACACCTCACATCTTTTTCTATTATGTCCTTTAAGGCACTTTCTATCAGATAGAAAAAAAGAGGCGGACCACTGTCCGCCCCTGCTATGCAAAATTACTGAGCGATTTCGTAAACAGATACCTGCTTCTTAGATTTGCCCTTCCGCTCAAATTTTACTCTGCCGTCGATAAGTGCAAAGAGTGTATCGTCACTACCTTTGCCGACGTTGATACCGGGATGAATCTTGGTACCTCTCTGACGAACGAGAATGTTACCAGCCAGAACCGGCTGCCCGTCGCCCTTCTTAACGCCAAGACGTTTGGACTCGGAATCTCTGCCGTTCTTGGTACTTCCCATACCTTTCTTATGAGCCATGTTTTTTCACTCCTTTTACCTTCAAAAGTAAAGCGAACCGCTTAGGCGTTGATCGCTGTGATTTCAACCTTGGTGTAAGGCTGTCTGTGACCTTGTTTCTTGTGATAACCCTTCTTAGGCTTATACTTATAAACAATGACCTTCTTTGCCTTACCCTGCTTTGCAACAGTGGCAGTTACGGTAGCACCGTCTACATACGGAGCACCAAATTTAGAATCCTCACCGCCAACGGCCAAAACCTTATCAAAGGTTACCGTACTTCCAGCCTCTGCATCCAGTTTCTCGATGAAAACAACATCGCCTTGCTCCACCTTATACTGCTTGCCGCCGGTTTCAATAATTGCATACATATTCGTAATCCCTCCTATTACCCAAGACTCGCCATCGAAGGCGCCCGCATGCGGGAACTTTTACCTTTTCTGCGCGGTTACCGATATATTGTAGCACATTCCATAATCTTTGTCAACAATATTTTTTTAAAGTATTTCATATTTTTTCAAAAAAATCTATTGACAAATAGTCATATTGTTGATATAATATCAAAGTCGCTTTGAGACGAGCGGGTGTAGTTCAATGGTAGAATCTCAGCCTTCCAAGCTGATTGCGTGGGTTCGATTCCCATCACCCGCTCCACTATTTTTAAAAAAGCGGTCCGCTTAGGCAAATTTGCGCCTGTAGCTCAGCTGGATAGAGCAACTGCCTTCTAAGCAGTGGGCCAGGGGTTCAAGTCCCTTCAGGCGCGCCAAGTATATGGTGGGTATAGCTCAGTTGGCTAGAGCGCCAGATTGTGGCTCTGGAGGTCAAGGGTTCAATTCCCTTTACCCACCCCAGTAAAATTTTGGGCTGTCGTCAAGCGGTAAGACACAGCACTTTGACTGCTGCATTCGTAGGTTCGAATCCTGCCAGCCCAGCCACTTTTTTCATCCGACCCATTAGCTCAGTTGGCAGAGCACTTGACTTTTAATCAAGGTGTCCGGCGTTCGAATCGCCGATGGGTCACCAAAAACCTCGAAACCGTAATGGGTTCGAGGTTTTCTTTTTTCGTTGAAAGAATAGGTGATATATCCTT
>JAZRPL010000098.1:0-1295 GCA_045649245.1 Ructibacterium sp. | reverse complement strand
GATTTCATCGGCTTCGGGATGGGGTGTTGTTTCAAACTCTTCAACGAAATTGTCATCAACGGCAAAGGTGAAACTCTTTTTGTAGCAGAACAACAAAGACGAAACTTCTTTAATTTCGATTTCCAGTTCGCAAGTTCCGATTTTCTCTTTCTGAGGTGTAAGAATATCTCCACTACCCGAAATGCTGTGTGTGGTTGTCATAGGGAAAAACACAACAGAAAGAACAGCAATGATAGCAATGGCAAGAGCTAGTTTCTTTTTCATGTATTCACACTCCTTTTTTCAATCCGTTTTACATATTGGAATTTACTTAACAGATGTGTTTTCTTCTTTCTTAATACGTTGTTTAATAACTATTTTAATTATAGAGCACACCACCACAATCCCCAATGTATAGGCACCCAGCCACAACATTGCTGTATACCAAGGTGAGGACTGCATAGCATATGCATCAGGATTTGATATATAATCCCATATATAAAATACTGAGCGACACAGGAAGAATGCAACAACGGTATTCATAATAGTATTCAAAGCTCTGTTTACTTTTTTCATACAATCACACTCCTTTGTCAAATTGGAATTTACTCAACTGTAATGCTTGTTGCAACAAGCAGGTTTGTCTGTTCTTCTATTGCACTTTCAATAATTACTTTATCTCCAATTTTGGCGTTGGTTTCACAATCTTTTGTCAGCCAAAACTGAATATCTTCATTGTCGGTGGTAATTGAGATGTATGCACGACCTTGACGGTCACCCTCATTCACTACACTCATAGCACAGTCTGTAACTGTTCCATAGTAAGTTTTTTCAGACCCCTCTACTAATTTGTTACTACAAGCGACCAAACTAAGGAGCAAAACCATTACCAAAAGCAAAGTAATCAACTTTTTCATATAATTACACTCCTTTGTCAAATTCAAGTTTTGCGAACAGATAGAACAAAAGGAGGCGGAAGATCCCTCCCGCCTCCATTGTATCATATTATTTTTGCTCACGCGAGAGATTTTCAACCGCAATCTTGATATTGCGGGAAACACCTTCCATTTTTATATACTTTGCAACAGAAGATGCACTCCGCTTGGGGTTCATTGCCCGTCCTACGGCTGCGTATGTTCCCAATATTCCATAGAGCCGCTGCATTTCCACGATTTCCTCGGGAGTAATTCTTGGTGCTCCCATATTACTTCTTGGAGGCGGGCTTCTTTCCGGTCACGACGCACTGATCGGAGTTCTTGATGCACTCTTTCCAAATTTCGTCAATGTAGCCAGTAAAGGTCTTGGGCTGCATTGCA
>JAZRPL010000097.1:0-1328 GCA_045649245.1 Ructibacterium sp. | reverse complement strand
CCTTTCGGTGTCTGTCTTTTTTTCGTGACCCGGGGAATCGAACAATCTAAATGCGGCGCGGATGAGCGCCGCCGGCTGCGGCTGGGCGCAGCCGAACCTCAATTTAACGATTCCCTACGGGTCACCAAAAAAGAAGTAACTTTTGTCTACCAAAAGTTACTTCTTTTTTTATCCAAGCCGCAGGCTTGGTATATCATCACCGCGCGAAGTGCGGTGCATATCATCAGCCCTGCGGGCTGTATCTCATCACGCGCCAGCGTGTATCCTCCTGCGGCTTGATGAGATACAACACTGCGTGTTGGTGATATACCGCAACAAGTTACGGATGATATACAAGGCTTCGCCTTGATTTGTTTCCTAAAATGCGGTATAATGCGTTTGAAAGGAGTGGTTTATATGACAAAAAATTACTTATTGACATATGCGGAACAGCTTGCAACTGATGTCGAATTGCTTTGTCAAAACATAAAAGCACCGTCTAACACTCTTTTCCAAATTCGCAAAAGTTCCAGTAGTGTTTATGCCAATATTCGTGAAGCCAATTACGGACAAAGTAAAGCGGATATGCTTTCAAAATTTGAAATTGCCCTCAAAGAATGTAGTGAAACCGAAGGCTGGCTGCAACTGTTGCTTAATACACAAGCAATAAACGAGGATACCTTCAAACCACATCGCAATCTTTGTGGTCGGATTAGACGAATGTTAATTGCGAGCTGTAAAACGCTAAAAGAAAAGGGAGAAAAGTAATGTCTAAAGGCAGAATATATATTTCAAGTCATCCAGACAATCCTCCGGAATGGTATTGGGTTAGCGGTTTGCATGACGCTTGTATTGTAGGCGTAGAAACTTTTGAATTTCCTTTCGACTACAACAAATTTGTAGGAGAAAAGAAGAAATATAATCGCAATTTGTTTGCTATAAAAATCAACGCAAAAGGCGCATTATATGATAATACCGTTAAGGAAATTCGTTTCTTCAATTATAAAGTATTAACAGATCATATTACTTTAATAGGCAGAGAGAAAATATGGTGGATGGCAGACAAGCTTGTAGACCATGGCGATTATTATACTCTGGAAATAGAATTGCAGGATTTTGATTCTTATCCCGAAGATTTTACTTATAAAATCAAATTTGAAAGAGCAGAAGTAGACAGATAATTTGATTTACACTACTTTTGGTCGTTCTTACCCCACTTTACACACCCTTTAGTCGCTCTTTCGCAAAAAAGAAGACACCCTTTAGGGTGTCTTCTTTTTTGCTTCCCCGAAGGGAATCGAACAATCTAAATGCGGCGCGGATGAGCGCCGCAGGCTGCGGCTGGACGC
>JAZRPL010000096.1:0-4126 GCA_045649245.1 Ructibacterium sp. | reverse complement strand
GGCTACACTAAAACGAAACCTGGCGTTGATAAACACCAGGCCTCGTAAGGTTCTTAAATTCGTTTCAGCGCAATATCTTTGGGATCTTGAACTTCAAAAAGTGTTGCACTTAGTTTGACAAATCACTTGCATAAATGGCTTGCGGATGCATAGTCTTGGGTAGGAGTGATTCAAATGAAATGTGCATGGACGGAACTCCTTGATGTGATTCCGCAACGCTTGCGTCGTGAAGTGGACAACCTTGGAAAGGATAATCTGGAGGAGTTGCATTTACGCATAGGTCAGCCTGTGGAATTGATTATTTGTGGCCAATCCCAATTGTTGAGAACCAATGCATCGGCAGATGACATTCAATTCACAATTAACACTGCAAGTAGGTATTCTCCTTGGTCAGCCTCTTCAATGGCACAAGGGTACATAACTGCCACCGGTGGGCACCGGATTGGCGTTTGCGGTGAATGTGTGGTACAAGCAGGTAGAGTAACGGGAATTCGCACAGCAACATCTCTTTGCATACGCGTTGCCCGGCAGTTCAAAGGCGTTGGGCAGGATGCGCCCCAAAAGGGTTCAATTTTGATTCTAGGTCCGCCCGGAGTTGGAAAAACAACACTTCTGCGGGATATTATTCGCGTGCGATCCTTTTCGGGAACAACTATTGCTGTAGTGGACGAGCGTGGAGAGTTGTTCCCCCAATGCAATCTTTTTGAAACCGGACCAAGGACCGATATTCTCACCGGCTGCAGCAAGGCCACAGGGGTGGAAATGGCCCTGAGAACAATGGGAGCGAAATGTATCGCAGTAGATGAGATAACAGCCTCAGAGGACTGCCAGGCGCTTATGAGCGTAGGTTGGTGCGGTGTGGACCTGCTTGCAACGGCACATGCAACCGACTGTGCAGATCTGCTCCGAAGAAAGGTCTATCGTCCACTGGCAGAAAGTGGTTTGTTTGAACGAGCAATTGTACTGAGCCGGGACAAGTCCTGGCGCGTGGAAAGGATGGAAGTATGTACCTGAAGATCATTGGCGCATTGCTGATTGTGATCAGTTGCGGAGGTTATGGAATTATGATGGCGCTTGCCCACCGCCGGGAGGTAGCGGCATTGCATCAGTTGATACAAGCCATGGATGTGATGATATGCGAATTGGAGTATCGTTTGACACCCTTGGCGGAATTGTGCAGATTCGGTGCGGAGAAAATTAAAGGGCCAATACAGGCATTTCTGGTAGCCCTTGCCGACAATTTGGACAACCAGATTTCACCGGATGTTGGACTTTGCACTGTTGCCGCACTGAAAGAAATTCCCACAGTTCCCAAGTACGCATCTTCTCAACTGCAGGTTTTGGGACAAACTCTGGGACGATTTGACTTATCCGGTCAACTCACCGGTCTTGAACGGTGCAGGCAATCCTGTCTTGGTCAGTTGGAAGTATTGGAACATCAGCAGTCGCAGCGTCTGCGCAGTTATCAGACTCTTGGCTTTTGTGCCGGGGCTGCACTGGCCATTTTACTGTTTTGACTATGGATATCGATTTAGTATTTAAGATTGCAGCCATTGGCATTATTGTTTCCATTTTAAATCAGGTTTTGTCGCGATCCGGCAGGGAGGAGCAGGCAACAATGACAACTCTGGCTGGGCTTGTTGTGGTGCTGATGATGATTGCACAAAAAATTGCCGATCTTTTTGATCTGGTCAAGACCCTTTTTCGATTTTGATGAGTAGTATTTTACAGGCTGTTGCCGTGATCATAGTTGCAGTGGTAATGTGGATCGTGCTTTCAAAGCAGGGGAAAGAATACGCCCTTGTGCTTAGCACCGGTGCTTGTTGCTTGGTGTTCATGATCATGTTTCGGTTTCTGGAACCGGTATTGGATCTACTGGGCCAACTGCAAGCGTTGGGCAATCTGCAACCGGAATGGTTATCTGTTATGCTCAAATCTGTGGGAATCGGACTGGTCGTGGAGATTGGAATACTCATATGCACGGATGCAGGCAATGCCGCTCTCGGCAAGGCGTTACAGATCATGGGTTCGGTGGCAGTTTTGTGGCTCTCAATTCCGCTGATGAACAGTCTTATCAAATTGCTGGAGCAGATACTGGGGGATCTATGAGATTTATACTTATGACATTGGCGTTGGTTGCAATTCTTTCTGTTCCGGTGAAGGCTATGGATTTTACAGCACCCACTGCACCGTCGGATGCGCTGGAACTTATGCCGGCAGAAACGGAAAACTTTAGTCAAGGTCTATGGAAAATCGTCAAGTCAGCAATAGCAGATTTTGCCCCCGAACTGGCTAAGGCAGCGGGCACATGCCTGTCGCTGATTTCCGTAGTAATGCTTGCGTCGATCCTCAACGGCTTTCCCGGAAACAGTAAGACTGTCATCAGATTTGTAAGCACACTTGCTATTGGAGCCATATTGCTTGGTCAGGCAAATACAATGATCAACCTATGCGCAAAAACAGTGCGGGATCTCAGTGATTACGGCAAATTGCTGTTGCCTGTGATGACTGCTGCTTTGGCCGCACAGGGTGGTACGACCGGGGCAACGGCACTGTATGCCGGTACGGCCGTTTTTGATACTCTTCTAAACTCTTTGATCAGCAATCTTTTGGTTCCAATGGCATATCTTTTTCTGGCGCTGGCGATAGCAAACAGCGCAATCGGGGATGCCCTTATTAAGAAGATCCGGGACTTTATCAAATGGCTGGTTACATGGGCACTTAAAATCGTATTATATGTATTTACAGGATATATGAGTATTACCGGTGTGATTACCGGAACAGCAGATGCCGCTGCAGTTAAAGCAGCAAAATTAACAATCTCCGGTGTTGTCCCGGTGGTCGGTGGTATTCTTTCCGATGCTTCTGAGGCGGTGATTTTGGGCGCGGGAGTGATGAAAAATGCTGTTGGTATCTATGGAGTGCTTGCCATTGCCGCAATTTGCATCACACCCTTTTTACAGATTGGAGTGCAGTTTATCCTGCTCAAACTTACCGCTGCAATTTGTGGTGTGTTTGGTGTAAAGGAGGCATCTGCGCTTGTGGAGGATTTTTCGGGTGCAATGGGACTCCTTCTGGGAATGACCGCTACGGTCTGCTTTCTGCTTTTGATCAGCATTGTTTGTTTTATGAAAGGGATGGGATAATGGACAGCATCCGCGAATATCTTATTGGTGTAGTAGCGGCAGCACTGATCTGCGGCGTTGTAACATCACTGATAAACAATAAAACTGCAATCGGTATTTCAGTAAAATTTATTGCCGGTCTATTGATGGTTTTGGCGGTGGTTCGGCCTTGGATGTCTGTTACCTTTGATGGACTGTTCGATTGGGGCGAAAATTTTGGTGCAGATGGCATGGGTTATGTGTCTGACGGAGAAATAATGGCCAAAGAAGCATATCGTGCGGGCATAAAACAGCAGGTGGAAACATACATTTTGGACGAAGCAAAGGCATTGGACTGCGCACTTACTGTGGAGGTCATATTGTCGGACGATGACATACCAGTTCCAAAAACCGTAACACTCTCCGGAGAAATTTCTCCGTATGCGCGGCAGGTCATCACTACATTGCTGACAGAAAGGCTGGGGATCAGGCAGGAGGACCAGATATGGACATAGCAGTAGTTCGCCAGAAGGCGACGGAATGGATAGGAAAATACAAGTATGTGATTCTGATTCTACTTGTTGGCGTGGGATTGATGCTGATACCCGGAAAAGACGATGAAGAAGAAACAGTTTCTGCCCAGCCGCAGCAATTTGCCCAACAGAAGACTCTTGCGGAAGAACTGGAAGGAATCTTGGCGAACATTCAAGGTGGGGGCAGGGGAGAGGTGATGCTGACGCTGAAAACGGGGGAACAAACGATCTACCAGACGGACACACCGGCAACGGACAGACAGGATACGGTGATCATAACGGATGACAACCGGGCGCAGAACGGCCTGGTGCAGCAGGTCATATCGCCTACATACCGGGGCGCGATTGTCCTGTGCCAGGGCGCGGACAGTGCAAGTGTCTGCCTTGCCATCAAGGAAGCGGTATCCAAGGTGACGGGATTGGATACCAGTCAAATTTCAGTACTGAAAATGAAATGAATGGAGGCATTTTTATGAATAAGTGGAAGAA
>JAZRPL010000095.1:0-13404 GCA_045649245.1 Ructibacterium sp. | reverse complement strand
AAAATACGCCAAACATATTTTGCACTTGACAGAAGAAGGCTTTTTCTTTGGGACAAAAGAGGACTACCTCCAAAGTGACTTGGGAAAAAGATACATAGGAGGGCACCGCCATGATTGAGATGATAAAACAAATGCTTTCTTATGACTTTATTTTATTTGCCCTTATCGTGGGAGGAGCCGTGGCGCTTTGTGCCTCTTTGCTGGGAGTCTGTCTGGTTTTAAAACGATATGCCATGATTGGTGATGGCCTTTCCCATGTGGGCTTTGGTGCTCTAGCGGTTTCGACGGCCTTAAATTGGGCGCCGTTGGAGGCAACGATTCCCATTGTTGTTATAGCAGCGTTTTTACTGCTGCGTATCAGCGAAAGCAGCAAAATCAAGGGGGATTCTGCCATTGCGATGATTTCCACTGGGGCTTTGGCCGTGGGAATTTTAGTTGCATCCAAATCCACCGGCATGAATACTGATATACATAATTATCTTTTTGGCAGTATTCTGGCAATGAGTCGGTCGGACGTTTGGCTTAGCATGATTCTTTCCTTGGCGGTTCTTGGGATATTTGGATTATTTTATCATAAAATTTTCGCTATAACATTTGACGAGAATTTTGCAAAGGCAACCGGTTTGCACGCTGAGGTATACAATATGCTCCTGGCTTTTTTGACGGCGGTCACCATTGTATTGGGAATGCGCATGATGGGAGCACTGTTAATTTCCAGTTTGATTATCTTTCCGGCGCTGACTGCCATGCGTCTTTGCAAAAGTTTTCGCAGTGTAATTCTTGCATCGGCCCTGATTTCAATTTTTTGTGTCTTTTCCGGCATTTTCATTTCTTTTATCTATTCAACACCTACCGGGGCGAGTATTGTGGTGGTAAATATCATCCTATTCCTGATCTTTTTAGCCTTGGAAGGGATTCGAAAATTGCGTTAATAAAAAAATCCCCATGCTAAAGCATGGGGATTTTTGGTGAGGATGAATGGACTTGAACCATCGACCCCTTGCATGTCAAGCAAGTACTCTAACCAACTGAGCTACACCCTCAAAACAGGTTTAGTATAACATAAAATATTCCCATTGGCAATAGGAAAATCAAAAATATATTACGATCTTTTCTAAAACCCATACTCTTTTTTGACAATTAATCCTGAATATGCTATAATAAATATGGAAAATGATCTTGCAAAATTTGAATTTTGATTTGCAAATTGCCTAAAAAGAAGGTATGGTATCATGGATGAAAAGATATACCCGGCCAATCTTTCCTCCCTTGGATCGGAGGAGGAAGCAATCGGGTTTTCCCGCATTGTAGAGCATGCGGTGGGGAATACTATGGCAGAAGTTGTTCCGGCATTGGAGTCGGTTCTTCGCTTGGGAAATCTGTCTCTTGCGCTTTTTGAGATGGTTTATCGGGCAGAACTGCGTGCCAGGGATTTGTCGGCCAAAGTTAATGCGCTTGCAGAATTGTTTGGGACAGAAGACGCGGTTTCCAGACTTCGAATGGCATCTTACGAAATTGAATCATTCTTTCTTGCTTTCACGGAGCATTTAAATCAATCTTTGGGCGAAAAACTTAAGGGAGATATTTCTTTCTCTTTGGTGGAGGGCTCGGAAGCCAGTGTCACTTTTGATGCACGCCGAATTTCTATCATTCTTTACCATTTGATTTCCAATGCTTTGCGACACGGTCGGACCGAGAATAAAAATATTAAGTTGCTTTGCAGGGCAATGCCCGGACGCTTTGAACTTGCGGTAAGGGATTACGGCGGAGGCGTGCCCGAGGAAGTACAACCTAAATTATTTAGCAAATTTCATGAAGAATTCAGTTTAGAGCATCAGCGATTGGGAATTTTGCCGCCGCGATTGCAAGGGTTGGGTTTGCCGCTTTGTAGGAAATTGGCACAGGATATGGGCGGAAAGTTAGAGTTTAAGAATTATGTGACTGGTGCAAAGTTTACCCTTGTTCTTCCGCAAGCAGAAAATCGGATGCGAGAATTTTCTGTGTTTTATCCCGATGATGCGTTGTTGCAAAGTTGCATGGCATCGTTGTTGCTTCAATTAGAGGAGGAAGATAATTAGATGACCATTACCTATGAATATTTTGACTCTCTTTATGTCAATCTTACCAATCGTTGCTCCAATGCTTGTTCTTTTTGTGTCAGAACAAAACATGATACAGTAAATGGAAAAGATAATCTTTGGTTGGACCATGAACCCACCTTGGAGGAAATAAAAGCAGATTTCATGAAGAGGAATTTAGAGAATTACCGTGAGGTGGTTTTTTGCGGTTACGGAGAACCTACCATGCGCTTTCATGATATGATTGCCATTGCGACTTGGCTAAAAGAGCAATATCCATCTCTCCCTATTCGCCTCAATACCAATGGCCAGGCAAATTTGATTTGCGGCGAGGATGTTACGGCTTCCATGGAAGGGTGTATCGATAGTGTTTCTATTAGTTTGAATGCAGAAAATGCTGAAAAATATCAAAAACTATGTAATAGTGAGTTTGGTGGGGATGCGGCTTTTCATGCTGTAATTCAATTCGGGAAATTAGCCAAACGCTATGTGCCGGAAGTTATTTTTTCTGTGGTAGATGTTATGACAGAGCAGGAAATTGCGGCTTGCCGGAATATTGCAGAAGAATGTGGCGTGAAGTTCCGTGTCAGAGCATTGATTTCATAAAGAGAAACCTAGGAGGAATTATGCTGGAATTAAAGGAAATAACGATTGACAAGAAAGAAGAATTTGATCGTTATTTGCACAGAAAATGCAGTCAGAATTCAGAATTTACTTTTACAAACTTGTTTATGTGGAGAAAGAGTTATGATATCCGGTATACCATTTTAGATGATATGCTGTGCATTGCGCCAAAGCATATCGGGGGGCCAAGAAGTGTGACCTTTCCCATTGGTTTTTCAAAAGAGGATGGAACGGAACGGGATATCAGACCAGTGATAGAAACACTGCTTGCCGATTTTAGGGAGCGTGGTGAGAAGCCGCTGATTCGTCTTTATGACGATAAAACGGTAAAAAAACTTACCGAATCTTTCCCCGGACGATTTATGATTACGGAGGATGTGAATTATTTTGACTATGTCTATCGCGTGGAGGATTTAACAAACCTGAGCGGGAAGCGATTCCATAGCAAGAAAAATCATATCAATCAATTCAAAAAGCGTTATTCCTGGGAGTATCAATCTCTTTCTGCACAAGATGCAAAGGAGTGTATAGCACTCTTTACCCAGTGGTATCAAGGGAAAAAAGATGAACTCATGGGGCTGGAGGAAGAGCGGGAAGCGGTTTTAGAACTGTTTTCTAATTGGGATGCTTTGGGTGTGCGGGGCGGCTGTCTTCGGGTGGAAGGAAAGATGGTTGCTTTTTCGGTGGGTGAACCCTTGTGTGGAAAAATGGCCGTGATTCATTTAGAACATGCAAACACCGCCTATCAGGGGGCTTTCGCCATGATGAATCAGCAGTTTTTGGAGCATGAATGGCAGGATTTTGAATACGTCAACCGTGAAGAGGATATGGGACTTCCGGGGATGCGAAAAGCCAAAGAATCTTATCGTCCTGTCTTTATGGTAAAAAAATATGTGGCAACTTTGATGCCGGAAAATCTCAGGTAGCAGAAAAAAACAGAAAAGGATTGTTTGTTATGCGGTTAAAAAATATTGAGATGCAGGGGTTTAAATCCTTTGCGGATAAGATTTATCTGGACTTTAATCCCGGTATCACAGCCATCGTAGGTCCCAATGGATCGGGAAAAAGCAATATCTCTGATGCCATTCGCTGGGTCATGGGAGAACAAAGTGTAAAATCTTTGCGTGGCAGCAAAATGGAAGATGTTATCTTTTCCGGCACAGAATCTAGAAAGGCACTGGGATTTGCCGAAGTGACTTTGACATTGGATAATTCCGATCATTATTTCCCATTGGATTTTCCGGAGATCACGGTAACACGCCGTGTATATCGCAGCGGTGAGGGTGAGTATTATATCAATAAGACACTTTGCCGTTTGAAGGATATACATGAACTGTTTATGGATACCGGTCTTGGAAGGGATGGATATTCCATTATAGGTCAAGGGAAGATTGATAATATACTTAGCACCAAATCGGAGGATCGCCGTCAGATTTTTGAGGAGGCTGCAGGGATTTCCAAATACAAGTACAGAAAGTTGGAGGCGGAGCGAAAACTACTGCAGACTACAGAAAATCTGACTCGGGTGGAAGATATCTTGACTGAACTGGAAGGACAACTTGGCCCCTTGGAACGGCAATCAGAAAAGGCAAGGAGATATCTTTTATTGCGGGATGAAATGCGTGGTCTGGATATTGCGGTTTCTGTGTTAAATGTAGAAAAGGCCAAAAAGGAATTATCAGAATTGACGCAGAATATTTCTTTGTTGGCGCAGCAGATTTCCGGCGTTAAGACAGAATTAGATCAAACGGATGCCGAAATCTCTGCGATGTACGATCAAGCCAAAGCCTATGATGAAGAAATGGAACTCTGCCGGGAAGCGGATAGGGCTACCTTGGAACAGATGAATGACGGAAAGAACAGAGTCAATCTTTTGGAAAATGATATTGCCCATAACCAACAAGATATTAAGCGGTTAGAGGAGGAAATCAGCGAGGGAAAAACAGAGATAGAAAGGATTGACGGTTCTCTTGTGGAACACACAGAGATGCTTACTGCCTTGCAGGTTAAGAACCAGGGTGCGAGTAAGAGTGTGGAGGAATTGACCGCAGAATCCCAAAAAACAGAAGCAGATGTGTGGGAAAAGAACAAGAAGATAGAATCTATCCGCGGCGAAATGATTGAACTGGCGGCCCAGGAAAATACAGCGGCGGCAGGGATTGAAAATCTTGCTATTCTGGCGCAGAATTTTTCAGAGCGCCATGGGATGATAGAACAGGAACTCTCCGGTAAGACCAAAGACCGTGGAGGACTGCAGACACTTCTTGAAAAAAATCAAGAGAGTTATAGTGCCTGTGTTGGGAAAATTGAAAAACTAGAAAAAGAAATTAAGAATCTAGAAGCGGAATTGGCCCAAATCATGGTGGAGGAGAAAGAAGCAGATGCCGAGCGCGGGAAACAACAACTTTCTTTGAGCCAGAAGCAGTCCAGACAGATCATGCTAAAAGACATGGAACGTGAGTATGAGGGGTATACCAAAGGCGTCCGCAGCGTTATGACAGCATACCAAAAAGGAGAGATTTCCGGAGCCACCATTTATGGGCCATTGGCACAGCTTATAAAGACAAAAAAGCAATATATCATTGCCATTGAAACCGCTCTGGGACAGGCAAACCAAAATGTGGTTACGGCTACGGAGGATGATGCAAAGGCGGCCATTGAGTATTTGAAATCTCGGCATCTGGGAAGAGCAACTTTCTTGCCGGTTAGCGCTGTAAAACCGAGGAAATTCCCCGATATAGCGGCAAAGAATTCTCCCGGGTTTATTTCGGTTGCTTCTGATCTGGTGGATTGTGAAGAATCCTATCGCGATATTGTTCGTAGTTTTTTGGGGAATACGGTTATTTGTGATGATTTAGAGAACGCCATTTCTATGGCGAGAAAATTTGATCATAAATTCCGCATTGTGACCTTAGAGGGGGAAATCATTCAAGCCGGTGGTGCTATGACCGGCGGAAGTGTCTTAAAAACGACAGGCTCTCTTTCTCGGAGCGGAGAAATTGCAGGACTGGAGGAAGAGATTTCTGCCCTAAAAAAGGCCCTCGGGGAGCAAACGAAAAAGCGGGAAATACTTATCGAAAAACGAGAAACAACCCAAAACCTGCTATTGGCAAAGCAGGCAGATTCCCAAGAAGCCCAAAAGGAATCCGTGCGGCTTAAGACGGAAATAGAACATCAGAGCGATTTGATTGCTACTTTGGATTTTAGTTTTGAACAACTCCAGACAGAGTTTAACAGTATTTCTGTTCGGTTAGGAGAAATTGAGCAGGGAAAAATTCAAAAAAACGAACAGAGAATCAAGTGTCAGGAGCATAGAACGGAACTGGAACAGCAACTGGAGTTGTTGCAGATAGAATATGCAGAATTATCCGGAAAAAGTGAGCAGTTGCTATCCAGATTGGCAGAATTGAATCTCTCTCGTAATACTCTTCTCAAAGATATTGAACTGCAAAACGAGAGAATTTCTCGTCTCAATACCGAAAAGGCGCAAAATCTTCTGGCCATGACGGCGAAAACCGAGGGGATTCAGAAACTTCGCCTGGATAGTGCGGCTATGGAAGAAGAAATATCTCAATTAACAGAGGATGATAAGAGCAAAGCGGCTGAATTAGAACAAAATCGAAGCCGGTTGAAAAAATTAACAGAGGAAAAAGGGGAGTTGGAGAATCTAATCAGAGAGAAACAATCCTCGGTTAAAGTGATACAAGAACAAGTGTTTCAACTGACCCAGCAACAAGGAAAGATGGAATCCCGTGCCGAAAAGCATGAGTTGGAAATTGAGGGAATTGTCAATCGGTTGCTGGAAGAATACGAGTTACCTTATAGCGAAGCGGCGGAAATGAGGCCGGAGGATAACTTTGATTATAAGGAAGCCACCACAAAAATTCGGACGCTGCGGGAACAGATTCGGGCATTAGGAAACATCAATATTGATGCCATAGAAGAATATAAAAATGTCAAGGAGCGATTCGACTTTCTTACGGTTCAAACCAATGATTTGGAAAAGGCCAAAAAGGAATTGGAAACGGTCATTGATGAAATGCTTGCCATTATGCAGAATCGGTTTTCAGAACAGTTTAAGGTTATTAATGCTAACTTCAACCGGGTATTTTCTGCCTTGTTTGGCGGCGGACGTGCTAATTTAACCCTGACAGATCCGGAGAATGTGTTAGAGAGTGGCATTGAAATTGAAGCACAGCCACCGGGCAAGAGATTGCAAAGTTTGACTTTACTCTCTGGCGGCGAGCGGGCCTTTACAGCCATTGCATTGCTTTTTGCGATTTTGGATGTACGCCCGACTCCCTTCTGCATTTTGGATGAGATAGAGGCCGCTTTGGATGATGTTAATGTTTATCGTTTTGCGGATTACTTAAAGCATTATAGTGATAAAACCCAGTTTATCGTGGTAACCCACAGAAGGGGAACTATGGAGAGCGCGAATATCTTATACGGTGTTACCATGCAAGAGCGTGGCATATCCAAACTGTTGTCCTTAAATATCGATGAAATACAGCAATAAAAGGAGTGCACTATGGATTTTTTTCATAAAATTAAGGAAAGTTTAAACAAAACCAAAGAGTCCATCAACGGCAAATTGGAAATGGTAATACAAGCCTTTCGGACAGTGGATGAGGAGTTTTTTGAAGAATTAGAAGAAGCCTTGATTACCGCTGATTTAGGCGTAGAAACCTCGCTGGAAATCATCGAACAATTACGCCGAATTGCAGCCGAAAAGCATATTACGGAAAGTGCTGACTTAAAGTTGGAACTTGCTGAGATTTTAAAGAATATTTTAACTTCGGGGGTGGAGGAAAGCCTCAAGACAGATGGCTCGCCGGCTGTAATTATGGTAATTGGTGTCAATGGAGTTGGAAAAACGACATCGATTGGGAAAATTGCAGGGTTATATCAAAAACAAGGAAAAGAAGTTGTGATTGCTGCTGCTGATACCTTTCGGGCTGCAGCCATTGAGCAACTGGAAGTATGGGCCCAACGTGCCGGTGCACGCTTGATTAAACAACAAGAGGGTGCGGATCCGGCTGCCGTGATCTATGACGCCGTCAATTCCTGTAAGGGAAGAAAAACCGATATTTTACTCTGTGATACTGCAGGACGGTTGCATAATAAGAAAAACCTCATGGAGGAATTAAAAAAGATTTACCGCATTTTAGATCGGGAATTGCCGACCAGCAGCAAGGAAGTGCTTTTGGTTTTAGATGCTACAACTGGACAAAATGCAGTACAACAGGCCAAAGAATTCAAAGAGGCTGCAGGTATTACCGGTATTATTCTTACAAAACTGGACGGAACTGCAAAGGGCGGTATTGTATTTGCCATTAAAAATGAATATGATATCCCGGTAAAATTGGTAGGACTCGGTGAAGGTTTGGAGGATATTGCGCCGTTTGATGCAGAAGAGTTCGTAAGTGGAATTTTGGATCTTGAAGAAATCTAAGAATTTTCTGGAGAAATTTGATAAAATTCAAAAAAACACTTGCCAAAAGGAATTTTTTGTGATATGATAGCAGAGTTGATTATGGGTAGTCCTCTGGCGCAAGGTTGCGTTACGAATGCTTAGAAAGAAAGGATTTTAAAAAATGGACATTTTGAAACAAATTACACAGGAGCAAATTAGAAACGACCTGCCGAAACTGGAAATTGGTGACACCGTTAAAGTTTATGTAAAGGTCAAAGAGGGAAATCGGGAAAGAATCCAGATGTTTGAAGGTACTGTGATTAAAAAGAATCATGGTGGTATTCAGGAAACCTTCACCGTTCGCCGTGTTTCCTATGGCGTTGGCGTGGAGAGAACCTTCCCGCTTAATACACCCAAGATTGACCGGATCGAAGTAGTTAGACACGGTAAGGTGCGTCGTGCAAAACTTTACTATTTGCGTGATAGAGTGGGTAAAGCCGCTAAGGTAAAGGAAAAATTAAAATAAGATGGGATGGCAGTGGTGGTTATGATATAATCGCCACTGTTTGCCGTTTTAGCCTAAATCAGTCAGGAAAGGAATGCAATACAATGAGTGAGGAAAAAATGTTTCCGCAGGACGGACAGGAATCGACCGACGCATCCCAGGAAGAGAATAACCAATCTGTTTTTGCAGCAATGAATGAATGTGCAGAGCAGCCCGAGAAAAGTTCTGAAACAGAGGAAGGGCAAAATAAGAAAAAAGAACCCACCAATTGGATCAAAGAACTGCGTGATTGGGTGGTTGCCATTGCTATTGCAGTTGCACTTGCCTTGATTGTTCGGAATTTTGTCTTTACTTTGGTAAAAGTACAAGGACAGTCTATGGAACCTGTTTTGCAAAATGCAGACCGTTTATATGTAAATCGCTTTTTCTATACACCGGAAAAAGGGGATGTTGTGATCTTTATTCCGGAATCTGACCCAAATCGGCCCTATGTAAAGAGAGTCATCGCAACGGAAGGTGATTCCGTTTATATCGACTTTAAAACAGGAAAGGTTTTTGTCAATGACCAATTGATCGAAGAACCTTATATTAAAGAAAAAACAAAGATGAGCGGAAGTTATATTATGGATTTGGCTGCAAAAGGAGAATATTCTTTTGATACGCCCATCGTGGTTCAGGAGGGGCACATTTTTGTCATGGGGGACAACCGGAATAACAGTAAAGACAGCCGGGAGATCGGCCAAGTTCCTGTGGAAGAAGTTTTAGGTGGTGCCGTGTTCCGGTTTTGGCCTCTAGATAACTTCGGTTCGGTGCATCGTGACGCAATTTTTACTTCTCTTCTTGGCGAAGCCGATGAATACACCTTAGGATAAAGGAGAATGAGAGATGAATTTGCAATGGTTTCCCGGGCATATGGCCAAAACCAGACGCATGATTTCAGAAAATCTGAAATTGGTAGATGTAGTAGTGGAACTTTTGGATGCCCGTCTGCCTCTTTCTTCACGCAATCCGGAAATTGACCGCATTGCCGAAAGAAAGCCGCGTATTCTGGTGTTGAACAAGGCGGATCTTGCTGATCCGGCCGCTACAGATGCATGGAAGGAATGGTTCCAAAATAAGGGGTTTACTGTATTGGCACTGGACAGCCAAAGCGGTAAAGGTTTCTCTGCATTTGCACCGGCAGTGGATCGAGTGATGAAAGAGAAAATAGAACAAGATCGGGCAAAAGGAATTCGCCAACACAGCGTCAGATTCATGGTTGTTGGGATCCCTAATGTAGGGAAATCCTCCTTTATTAATCGCATTTCCGGACGTGGTGCGACAAAAACCGGTGATCGTCCCGGTGTTACTACGACAAAACAATGGATTCGCATTGCCGGAAAATACGAATTGTTAGACACACCGGGAATTTTATGGCCCAAATTCGAAGACCCGGATGTTGCAAAGCGCATTGCCTTTACAGGTGGAATTAAAGATGAAATCATAGATGTTGAGGAATTATCCTGTCTCTTATTAGCCTTTTTGGTCGAAAAGTACCCGATGCTTTTAAAAGCACGATATAATTTGGACGATGATTGTATAATGGAAGATTGCTTTACACTGCTGGAAACCATTGGGCGAAAACGCGGCTGTGTGATTTCCGGTGGGAATATCGATACTTTTCGTGCAGCGTCGCTTCTTCTGGATGATTTTCGTGCAGCACGGATAGGGAATATTACCTTGGAGTGGCCCAAGGAAACTACATGAAAATAATCAAAGCAAAAACCGGCGTAAGGTCGGTTTTTGTTGTACCAAAGAGAAAGGGGAATATTCTATGGGGCTTTTAGAAATCGAAAATCAATATATAAAAAACGGGTTTCGGCTCATTGCCGGAGTTGATGAGGTAGGCAGGGGACCGTTAGCCGGACCTGTGTGTGCAGCGGCTGTGATTTTGCCTGTGGGTCTGGAGATTGATGGAATCAATGATTCTAAAAAATTAACAGAAAAGAAGCGGGAATTGCTTTATGACCAAATTGCAACGGCTGCCATTGCTTGGTCAACTGCTTTTGTAGATGCCAAAACCATCGATGAAATTAATATTCGGCAAGCCACCCATCTTGCTATGGAAAAGGCGGTATCTCAACTTTCCAAGAAAGCGGATATTCTTCTGGTGGACGGAAACGACAACATTCCCTTTTCCGTTCCCTATGCATATATTATCAAAGGGGATGCAAAATTCCAATCAATTGCTGCGGCCTCTATCATGGCTAAAGTGACCAGAGATCGTTATATGGTAGAAATGGCAGAGCAATACCCGGGTTATGCTTTAGAAAAGAATAAGGGGTATGGAACTTTGGCCCATATGGAGGGAATTCGTTCTTTGGGATTGACTCCTCTTCATCGAAAGAGTTTTATTACCGCAAAGGTATTGGGGGAAGCATGAGCAGATACAAAAAGAATCTTGGGGATTTTGGAGAAACAGTAGCCAAAGAATATTTTGAGAAACTGGGATGTCGTATTCTTAAAAGGAATTATAAGGTATCCGGCGGGGAATTGGATTTGATTGCAGAGAATGCAACCCATTTAATATTCGTTGAGGTAAAGACTAGGAGCAATATCAATTTCGGCTATCCTGCTGAGGCGATTGATCGAAAAAAGATGTTCCATATGCGACGTGCTGCAGAACGGTATTTAGCGGAACATTTGACCGAGAAAGAGATTCGTTTTGATGCGGTGGAGGTATTTGCTGCCTTGATAGATGGAGAGCCGTATTTAAAAGAAATCAATCATATTTCGGACATTGTGCTTGAGGGGGAAGAAAGATGAGAAGGCAAAGAATTTTTGATGCACATTGCGATACTGTGTTGGAGATCCTGGAACAAGATCAATCTTTGCGCAAAAATTCCTTACACTTGGATTTAGAACGGCTTGGGAAGTATGATGGTTATATTCAGGTTTTTGCCATGTTTATTGATCAAAAAGGGATTCATTGTTCTCCGGTAAGCCAATGCGTCTCCATGCTTCATCGGATGCGAGAGGAACTGGAAAAAAACCAGGACGTTATAGCCTTGATTCAGTCCTGTGATGATTTGGAAGATGTTGTAAGAGAAAAGAAAATCGGGGCCATGCTTTCCATAGAAGGCGGCGAAGCCTTGGAAGGGAAACTTTCCAATCTTTGGATGTATTATCAACTGGGGGTTCGTTTGATTACCTTAACGTGGAACTATGCCAATGAGATTGCCGACGGTATTACAGAAACTCGCGGAGGAGGTTTGACTGCTTTTGGAAAAACTGCAGTTAGAGCTATGGAAGATATGGGGATTCTTATTGATGTTTCCCATCTTTCCGTCCAAGGATTTTGGGATGTAGCGGAGAATACAAGGTATCCTTTTGTGGCATCACATTCGTGTGTAAAAGCGTTGTGTGATCATCCGAGAAATCTGGATGATGAACAAATTCGCTTCATGATTACACGCAAAGGCGGAATCGGAATCAACTTTTTTCCGGAATTCTTATCGGAAAAAAAAGAGTGCGGCGTTTCTGATATTCTTAGGCATATGGAATATATCTTAGACCTTGGCGGCCAGGATGTTTTGGGAATGGGTTCAGATTTTGATGGCGTTTCTTATCTGCCGAATGGAATTTCCGGTGTTGAGAGCGTGGAAGAGGTTATAAATGCCATGAAGCAAAAAGGATGGACACAGACCCAAATCGATGCCATCTGTTTTGGGAATTTTTATAGAATTTTTTGCAATACTTTAGGGCGAAGAAAGTGAAAGTTTTTTTAAATAAAGGTTGCATTTTGGCTATATATGTATTAAAATATTAGAATGAATATTGATTTGTCAGGAGGTTATACTTTTATGCAGTTACAGATTTCAGAAAAAGCCAAGGGAATTAGTCCTTCGCCTACACTGGCGATAGATTCTAAATTTAAACAAATGAAACAACAAGGGGTTCCGGTTGTTGGATTTGGTGCCGGAGAACCTGATTTTAATACCCCGGACAATGTCAAAGAGGCTGGCATTTATGCCATTCAAAATAATATGACACGCTATACCCCGGCATCGGGAACACTGGAATTAAAAAAGGCGATTTGTGAAAAAATAAAGAGGGATACCGGTTTAGAATATGAGCCGGCCAATGTTATTGTTTCTAATGGCGGAAAACATGCTATTACCAATGCTTTTATGGCAATTCTAAACCCCGGCGATGAGGTGATCATTCCGGCACCTTATTGGGTAAGTTATCCGGAGATGGTTAAGATGGCAGATGGTGTGCCTGTGTATATTGAAACCCGGGAAGAAAATAATTTTAAATTTACCATGGAACAACTGGAGGAAGCCTATACTGAAAAGACCAAGGCTTTGGTCTTAAATACCCCCAGCAACCCTACAGGTATGATTTATACCCGCGAGGAAATGGAACAGATTGCGGACTTTGCAGTGAAGCATTCTATCTATATTCTCTTTGATGAGATTTATGAAAAGTTGATTTATGAAGGGGAGCATGTGAATATTGCAACGCTGGGAGAAGCGGTGCGGCAGCAAACCATTATAGTCAGTGGTATGGCTAAAACATATGCCATGACCGGTTGGCGGATTGGGTATGTTGTTGCAGAAAAACCTCTTATTCAAGCCATGAGCAACATACAAAGCCACAGCACTTCAAATCCGAATTCTATTGCGCAATATGCCTCGATTGCGGCGCTTTCGGGGGATCAAAGTGTGATCGAAATCATGAAGAAAGAATACATCAAGCGTCGTGATATGATGGGATCTGAAGAAGTGTTGAAGATCGCT
>JAZRPL010000094.1:0-2431 GCA_045649245.1 Ructibacterium sp. | reverse complement strand
CTTGCGGGGCTTTCCGTCTGTGAATACCACCATGCTGGCCACAATATCCGTGCCTGAGATATTGGAAATATCAAAGGATTCTATCCGCTCCGGTGGGTCAATGGAGAGCATTTTTCCCAAAAGGGTCAAGGTTCCGGAGATTCGTTCTTCCTTATCCGTGACTCTCTGAACTTCTTCAAATGCGTTTTTATTTGCAAGTTCCACGAGAGATACATTATCTCCCCGTTGCGGCACATGAAGTTTGGGTTTGCGGCCATATTGCTGCTCCATCAACTGGGAGAACAGTTCTCCGTCGTCAATCTTAAACGGAAGCAAAACCCGTTTCGGAGCAAAACCGCGGCTTAAATAGAACTGCTTCAGCAGACTGCTGACGGCCTCAGCCTTATCGTCAGGAAGTGAAATAACCTGAAACTCTTTGTCAAGGAGATTTCCGCCGGAAAAATGCAGCACAGCAAAACAGGCCTTTGTGCTGGTTTCTCCATAGCCGACAACATCCATATCCGCCATCGCACCGGCAGTGACCAACTGTTTCTGGCTTAACGCCTGCACCGCATTCAATCGGTCGCGCAGGTTGGCCGCCAGTTCAAAATTCAGTTCATCAGACGCCGCAAGCATCTGCTTGCGAATACCTGCTGCCACCGATTTATAGTTTCCGGCCAGCAACTGCCTGGCCTGTTCCATTCTGGCTTGATAATCCTGTGAGGTCATCCCCTCCTGGCACCAGCCGGCACACTGATTCATGTGGTAATTCAAACACGGTCTGCCCTTCCCCACATCTCTTGGAAATTGCCGGTTACAAGTCGGAAGTCTTAGGGTGATACGAATTGCATTCAATACATCCTGTGTAACTCCCCGGCTTCCGTAAGGGCCGTAGTAAAGAGCGCCATCATCACTGACGTTCCTGACCATGGATATCTTGGGATAGGCTTCCTTCATATCCAACCGGAGATACGGATAGCCCTTGTCATCCTTCAGCAAGATATTGTACTTGGGCATGTGCCGTTTGATCAGGGAACACTCAAGCACCAGTGCCTCAAATTCCGATGCTGCTACAATCACATCGAAATGGTCGACTTTGCTGACCATCAAACGGGTCTTCGGACTATGGGAGGCTGTATCCTGAAAATACTGTGTTACCCGGTTCTTAAGTTTTTTGGCTTTACCCACATAGATGACCCTGTCATCCTTATCCCGCATAATGTAAACACCCGGAGATAGGGGTAGGCTTAGTACCTTTTCTTTTAAATGCTCGTAGGTCATTATTCCTCCAAAAAAGACCGCCTCAATGCATTAACTAAGCATCGAGGCGGATTAGACACAAACCGTATCAATAAACATCCCGCGAAAGCAGGGACTCCAGTGCATTCACGGCAGCCTCAGCATCAGCGCCAGCCGCAGTCAGGGTAACGGTTGCGCCGGTCACAATGCCCAGAGACATAATGCCGAGCAGACTTTTTGCATTCATCTTCCGGTTATCGGATTCCAGATAAATGCTGGATTCAAACTCGTTAGCCTTCTGAACAAAGTATGTAGCCTGCTTGTTGTGCAGACCAGACTCGCAGCGAACTACGATCTTTTTGGTGAACATAAATAACAACTCCTCATTCATCCTTTCGGTTCTTGTACCCGAAAATGAATTCTTTTCTTATCATAGCAAAAAACAACTAAAAGTCAACCATTTTAAACTATTTTTCCGTTAAATGGAAAATTTTAACTCGAAAAATATTACAAATTCTGATCAACGGAACTCAGCAATGGTAACGCCATCCTCACCCTCACCGTATACACCCAGGCGATAGGATTTGACAAACTTGTTCTTTTTCAGTTCCTGATGAACGGCGTTTCTTAAAATGCCCATGCCCTTACCATGAATGATACGCACCGTCTTCATGCCGGAGCGCATGGCATTATCCAGATAAAGACCCAGCGTACAAATCGCTTCCACAGCATCCATACCCCGCAGATCCACATCCATAGGGGTGGCATCCATTTTCATTTCGCGGCCGGAGTGGGCGGGGCGGGATTTCTCTTTGTAGGGATTCTCCTGCTCCAACAGATACACTTCATCCGGCTTCACTGTCATTTTCAAAATGCCGGCCTGGAGTTGATATGTTCCATCCTTGTTAATAGCAATCACACTTGCCTTTGTACCCAATTTCAGCAGTTCGACTGTATCGCCAACCAGTACGCCCCGCTTGGGCTGGGGACGATGCTTGGCAGGCTGGTTTGCACGGATTTTGTCCTCCATCTCGTTAAGACTGCGACGCACATCCGCCTGTCGCTGATTCAGGTTGGCTACATCCGCACTTTCCTGCAACTGTTTGCGAAGTGCTTTCAATTCCTCAGAGGCAAGATTTGCAGCAGTTCTGGCTTCCTCAATGATATACTGCGCCTCCTTCCGGGCAGACTCCATAGCCTTGTCCTTTTCCTT
>JAZRPL010000093.1:0-2806 GCA_045649245.1 Ructibacterium sp. | reverse complement strand
GTAGTGTTCGTTGCAACTAACTCCTCAATTTTTTTCCGGCCGATCCCGACCAGGATCCGGCCAGCACGCAACCGGCCACGCCCGCAATCATAACAGAATTGTATGCACAACTGTCTGAAAAGTCGCACTCGTAAAGTCTATATAATATGCTATGATATGCATGGCGGTAATTCGTGCCAGCACATTGAAAGGAGATTCAAAATGATCATTGAGGAATTAACGCATGATGATATCATGCAAGTGATCGAGCATCTGCAAGCTTATTGTGCATGCCGGGAAGATTGTGATGATTGTTTCTATGCCGATGATTACGTCAATTGCACTATTAAAAGTATTCCTGCAGAATGGCGGCCGGAAGCGATCGAATACCGGTTGAAAGGTGGTGATATTGAATGAGTGAATTCATATTTAACGTGCTGCTGCTGGTAATCGGAATCATTATAGGCCGGGGTTATACTCTGGATCAGATCGAGGAAAGGAGATAAATGATTATTGCATCAAAAGGAATCGTTAGAATGAAAGGTGATAAGTCACAAATTATGGCCGAATTTGTGACAATCGCATCCACTCTTTTGAAAGATGCCGATATGCCAAAGGATATGTTAAGACTTGCGATTGATATAGCACATGTTAATAACGAGGCCGAAAAAGAGAAGTCTTGACAACCGCTATATAGTAACTATATTATATAGGCAACCACAAACCAGCAAACAAGAAAGGAGATACGACCATGTTTGCAGAACTTAACAAAACGTTACCTGAATTTACTTTCCATCTGGATGAGAGTGTAAAGCTCGAATTCACCAAACTGAATGGCATTTCCCAGAGCACGCCTTTACTTGTGAGGATGATGTATCTGAACAAGAAAGGAAAGTTCGGCGATCAGTATGTTGTGGTCGCTGAGGATTCTGAGGGACATTTGTTCGGGGTGAATCTTCCGGGCTTTATGACGGAAGAGGTCGGAGAGATCCGGCGCAACAAGGATCTGGTTGATGGCATCAACGCCGGCAAGTGCGGCATCAAATGCTCGTCGAAAATGACAAGCAGCAACGGCCGTGATGTATACCGGCCAGTGTGGGTAGATCTGGAATAATCTTTCAACCCTTTTACAATACAAATCTTTACTTTCACGGGAAAAGAGCATGCTTGACAGCGTGCCCTTTTTATTGTATATACAAATTAGATACTACTAACCAGCCATTATAGAAAGGAGAATATACTATGGCAGCAGATGCATATCTGAATAATGATATCAGTGCTCTCGTTAAGGCCGCATATGCTCAGTTGGTCGGTGCCGATGATATCGACACGCTGGATCTGGCTGACTTTTGTGAAACCGGCAAGGCATATGATAATCTGATCGCAAACAACGCATGGAAAGAGCAGTTCACAAAGGCACTACTTCAGCAGTGTGTAAAGAATTTTTACACTGATACCAGCTATCGTGAGGAATACCGAGATCCGTTTTATAAGGATTCCCGGAGATTCGGTGCAATCGTTCAGGCGATTTCTGCAGAGATCCCGGATTCTGCAATCGTGGAAAATAAAGCTTGGCAGGTGTTCACATCCGGCACCAGCACGGCGGGTGTATATACTCTGATCCTGCCGAGCGTTTCCGCTAAGTTCTATGGAAAAACCGGATCTTGGGAGCTGGATGTAACAATCACCGGGGAGCAGTGGGACACAGCATTCAAGAATGAGAGTGAACTGGAATCCTTTGTTGCATACATCATGATGGTAGTGGATAATGCTATCGTGTGCCATCTGGAAGATTGCAACAACATGAACCGCAACAACTTTATCGCCGAGAAGATCAACTATGCAGGAAGCCAGAGCGCAACCGGCGTGCATGTGATCGATCTGCTGGCACTCTATAGAGCAGAAACCGGGGATGAAACCATCACCACGGTTGAGGGCTTTATGGCTGACGATAAGGCAATGCGTTTTGCTGCAGAAACCATGGATAAGTTCACCGGATATCTTTCCCGCATGAGTGTGCTTTTCAACGTGGATGGCAAAAAGAAATTCACCCCGAAAAGCCGGCAGGTGTTCCAGATCCTGCAGCACTTCTATAGCCGTATGAAATCGGTGTCATATGCCGATGCTTTCAATCTCGACTTTGTTAAATTGCCTGGATTCGATACGGTTCCTTATTGGCAGGGATTCGGTGAGGCCAGCGCAACAACCGGCAGCGTGGATTTTGATGAGGTTTCTGCTATCAAGGTAAAGACTGCAGACGGCAACACTGTAAGTCAGACCGGCGTTGTTGGCTTCCTGTGTGATGAGTGGGCGATTATGCACACGATCATTTCCGAGCGTGTCGCCCATGTTCGTTTCGACCCCGAAAATGCAGATGAATTTTTTTATCAATTTCGTGACCAGCGAATAAATAATCTCGGCATGCCGGCGGTTGTATTCGTGATCAATGATGTAACCTGATCCTGTTATGAGGGCACAATCTAGAATCAGATGACCAAAAAGAGAGGGAATCACATGGCGTGGTTCCCTATTTGCAAAGAAAGGAGTTTATCATGGGTAATTTATACATGGAATCAACACAGATCAACTACCGCCGTGACGAAAAACTGAAAACGGTAGATCAGAAGCTGCAGGAGCTTTCCGAAACCTCAGCAATCGATACAGACATCGCCCCGGTATTTAAGAGCACCAATACATATCAGCCGGGTGACATGGTATATTACAGAAATAAGCTCTATGTATTTAACGTGGAGCATACCGGCGCATGGGCGGCTGCAGATGTAACCACAACGGACGTTACCACGGAGCTTAGTTCGTTAAAGAGTGG
>JAZRPL010000092.1:0-19546 GCA_045649245.1 Ructibacterium sp. | reverse complement strand
TTGGCTCACAGAACGACATGGCTACGATCCGACTTAAATTAGAAAAACAATACTTATAACGCATGCCGATGTTGACCATTGCGGACTATTACCACTGTTTGACGAGGTTATTGCAAGCCAGAAAACTGCAATGTGCTTAAACAAAGAATATAATGGGGAAAATGGGTACAGGGAGGAAAATGCCCTGCACAAGCCTTATATTAATATTTGCAAATTACTTACCTCATACAAAACGGTAAATCCCAATAAGGTTACCGCATTGTGGGATGATATAGAAAATCCCGAAGAACCTCTTACTCAAATCGGTTTTTATGATTTTGGGGAACTCCATTTTGAGGTGTATGAGGGGCAGGGTGGACATCTTCCCGGAGAAGTAGTTCTTATTGACTATCGAAATCATATTGCTATTACCGGGGATATTTATATTAACGTCCACGGATTAACGCAGGAGCAGGCAGAATACAACCAATATGCTCCTATACTTATGACGTCTGTTGATACCAACCCTGAACTTTGTGCAGAAGAACGAAAGGCAATAATGCAAAGATTGGGTGTAGGAAAATGGCAAATTTATGGGGCACATGGATTTAAAAAGGATTATTCAGTTAATGTATAATTTTCCTGTCAACTTGGAATTAGCCTGATGCTAAAAACTTTGGCATCCAGATTATACAGTCTTTATATAAAAAATTCACGAATGAAACTGAATTCGCATGTATGCAAAAGAGAAATATGGAATGGGAAAGGAATGGAAGATCTATGGCAGCGAGGATTGCAAGTATCGTTCCGGGGAGTTTGGCAGAATCTGCAGGACTCCGAGCAGGGGACGATATTCAGAAAATCAATGGCATCGAGATCATGGATTATCTTGATTTTATGTATGCCTCCTGTCAGGAGGAAGTTGAAATTTCCTTGACTGACCGAATGGTGCATATTGAAAATGAGGATTATCTACCTTTGGGGATTAACTTTGAAACCCTCTTGATTGACGAACCCCGTTCCTGCCATAACCGTTGCATATTTTGCTTTATTGACCAACTTCCAAAGAATATGCGGGAGAGTTGTTATTTTAAAGATGATGATTATCGACTTTCGTTTTTGCAAGGTAATTATGTGACCATGACCAATATGCAGGATGAGGACGTAGAACGAGTTATCAACTATAATATTCCTCGTATCAACGTTTCGGTTCATACGACCAATCCTAAACTTCGCGAAAAGATGTTACACAACAAACGTGCCGGGAAGGTGCTGGAATATTTGCGGAGATTTACTGAGGCGGGATTGAATTTAAATGTTCAAATTGTGCTTTGCCCCGGATGGAATGATGGGGCGGAACTGGATAAAACCCTACAGGATTTGGGGGATTTAGGGGGATCGTTAGAGAGTGTTTCTGTGGTGCCGGTAGGGCTTTCGGATCATAGAGAAAAGTTGGAAAAATTACAGGGGTTTGAGAAAGGATCGGCGGCTGCGACTATTGCCCAAATAGAGGGCTGGCAGGAAAGATTTTTAAAAACCCACGGGACCCGACTGGTATATCTGGCCGATGAATTTTATATTATGGCAGAGAAGCCGATGCCGGATTATGAGGATTATGAAGGGTTTCCCCAGATAGAAAATGGTGTGGGTCTTTGTGCTGCCCTTGGTCGAGAGTTTGAGGAAGCGCTGCAAAACGAACAAAAACGAAAGCCGAAAATCCGAAAAACCATAGCCACCGGCAAGAGTTCTTATGGATTTATACAAAGCCTGGTGGGTAAACTGCAAGGGGAAATGATACAGGTTATCCCCATTGAAAACCACTTTTTCGGCAAGCAGATTACGGTAACGGGTTTGATTACAGGCGGAGATTTGATTGCACAACTTAAGGATCAGGATTTGGGGGATGTTTTGCTTTTGTCTTCGGCTATGCTGCGCCGTGATGAGGAAATTTTCTTGGATGATGTAACCGTTTCTGATGTGGAAAAAGAGTTAGGTATCAAGACAAGGATCATTCCCAATGATGGTTATGCGCTGCTAGATGCACTTTTAGATTAACAATGGATTGATTGCAAAGGAGGAAAAGGATGAAACCGATTGTTGCAGTGGTAGGACGACCCAATGTTGGAAAATCTACCCTTTTTAATAAAGTGAGCGGAAAACGGATTTCTATTGTAGAAGATACGCCGGGGATTACCCGGGATCGGATTTATACCGAGGCGGAATGGTGCGGTCGTGAATTTACCATGATTGATACCGGTGGTATCGAACCATCCAGCAAGGATACAATTTTGTCCCAGATGCGGGAACAGGCAGAACTTGCGGTGGATATGGCCGATGTGATTTTGTTTATGGTTAATGTCCGCGATGGCATGACTGCTGCCGACAAAGAAGTTGCTGCGATGTTACAAAAATGTGGAAGACCGATTCTTTTGGTTTGCAATAAAGTGGACAATCCGGGGAATCCGCCCATGGAATTATATGAGTTTTATAATCTCGGTATTGGGGAACCCTATCCTGTATCTTCGATCCATGGATTGGGTTTGGGAGATTTGCTGGACGATATGGTTCGGTATTTCCCGCCGGAACAGGAGGAAGAGGAAGATTCCGATGTGATCCGTGTAGCCATTGTGGGAAAACCCAATGCAGGGAAGTCCTCTTTGGTTAACCGAATTCTCAATGAAAACAGGGTTATTGTCAGTGATATTGCCGGAACGACCCGAGATGCCATTGACAGTCAGTATGAGAGAGACGGACAAAAATACATTCTAATTGATACTGCCGGTATGAGAAAGCGTGGGAAGATCAACGAGAATGTAGAGCGTTATAGTGTGGTTCGTGCATTAACTGCGGTGGAGAGAGCGGATGTTTGCTTGATTATGATTGATGCCCAGGAGGGAATCACAGAGCAGGATTCTAAAATTGCCGGCTATGTTCATGAGCAGGGCAAGGCCAGCATTGTGGTAGTCAATAAATGGGATTTGGTGGAGAAAGAAACCAATACCATGAAAGAGTTTCAAAACAAGGTCAAAGAAGGCCTGAATTTCATGATGTATGCGCCCTCTATTTTCCTCTCGGCGAAAACGGGGCAGCGGCTGGATGGTTTGTTTCCTATGATTCAAGCAGTCTTGGAGCAAAACCGCAAACGGATTTCTACCGGGGTGCTCAATGATGTTATCAATGAAGCGATTGCCATGGTACAACCTCCTTCAGATAAGGGAAAGCGTTTGAAAATTTACTATGCAACCCAGGCTTCGGTGCAGCCCCCGACATTTGTTTTGTTTGTCAACAATGCAGAATTGGCCCATTATTCCTATGTGCGATATCTGGAGAATCAGTTGCGGGCAAAATTCGGTTTTGAAGGAACACCTATTAAGTTTTTGATACGGGAAAAAAATAAAAAGGGATAGGAGGAATAGAGATGGAATGGTTTTGGTTCATCCTTGTCACACTTGTGGCCTATTTGATTGGAAGTGTGAATACAGCAATCTTTGCGGGAAGGTTCCTTGCGGGCGATGATATTCGTTCTCATGGAAGCGGAAATGCCGGTGCGACGAATGCGCTTCGTACCTATGGGAAAAAGGCAGCCTTTTTTGTTGTATTAGGAGATTGTTTTAAGGCGGTTGTTGCGATTTTGTTGGGGCTTTTAATTGCGAACTTGACATCGCTGGATTCCTCCTTTGCCGTTTACGGAGCGGGAATTGGTGTGGCGCTAGGTCATAATTTCCCATTATATTTCCATTTTCGAGGTGGTAAAGGAGTTTTGGTTTCTACGGTAACCATGTTTTTTGCCGATTGGCGGATTGCTTTGGCTGTGGTAATTCTCGCCTTGACAATCATGATCATAACAAAATATGTGTCCCTTGGCAGCATTCTTGGTGCGGTTTTATTTATGGTCTTTGGCGCTTTGCTGCATTGGGGAGAATGGATTTATTTGCTGTTTTCTTTCCTATTGGCAGGCTTGTTGATTGCTATGCACCATGTGAATATCAAGCGACTGCTTGCAGGAACAGAAAACAAGGTGGGACAAAAAAAGAAATGATTACGCAATAGGCGTGAGAAAGGAGCGGGATTATGGCAAAAGTAAGTGTGATAGGATCAGGAAGTTGGGGGACAGCGGTTGCCATTATGTTGGCAGAAAACGGTCATACAGTAACGCTTTGGTCCTATCTAGAGAAGGAAAGCGCAGAACTGCAAAAAAAACGTGAAAATATTCCCTTTTTGCCGGGTGTACCTATCCCGGAACAAGTTTCCTTCACTGCATCTCTTGTTGATTGTGCCGATGCAGAACTTGTAATTACGGCTGTTCCGTCTCACGCTATGCGGCAAACGGCCAAAGGGCTGGCAAAAGTTTTACGGGAGAATCAGTTGGTGTTAAATATATCAAAAGGTCTGGAAGAAAACACCTTTTGCACCATGTCACAGGTTCTGCGTGAGGAACTTCCCGGATGTGAAATCGCGGTTATGTCAGGGCCCAGTCATGCAGAGGAGGTTTCGCGCCGGATTCCTACCAGTAATGTGGTGGCGGCGGCGTCTGAGGCAACAGCGCATAAAATTCAGGATATTATCATGAATCCGGTATTTCGTATCTATACCAATCCGGATATTTTAGGTGTTGAACTGGGTGGATCCTTGAAAAATGTTATCGCCCTTTGCGCCGGAGTTTTGGATGGAATGGGATTAGGAGATAACACGAAGGCTGCCCTAATGACACGTGGGATTGTAGAAATTTCCAGGTTGGGTGTTCAGTTAGGGGCCAAAGAAGAAACATTTCATGGTTTGGCTGGTATTGGTGATTTGATTGTTACTTGTACCAGTATGCACTCCAGAAACCGTCGTGCCGGAATACTGATTGGGCAAGGTATGAGTTTGGAAGAGGCAGAGCGAGAAGTTAAAATGGTGGTAGAAGGTGTTAAAACCTGTAGTGCCGCCTATGCCCTTTCTCAAAAGACGGGGGTGGAAATGCCTATTGTGGAACAGGCCTATCAGGTTCTGTTTCAGGGAATGGCTCCTGCAGAGGCAGTACGGAATTTGATGAAACGTGATAAAAAACATGAAACAGAAAAAGCATTTTTGAAAATGCAGTAGGAGTAGGAGAATGGAAGAACAACAAAGCAGAACGAAAATGTTGTTGGGGGCAGAGGCTACAGAGAAGTTGCGGCATGCCCATGTGATGTTGTTTGGATTGGGGGGCGTTGGGTCCTATGCGGCAGAAGCTTTGGCAAGAGCCGGCGTTGGTTCCTTGACCCTTATTGACGGAGATGTTGTTTCGATGAGTAATATCAATCGTCAACTCCCTGCTCTGCATAGCACGGTGGGGAGACCTAAGGTCGAGGTGGTTGCAGAGCGGATTTTAGATATAGATCCCGGAATTTCGGTGGAAACCAAACCAATATTTTATAATAAAGAAACCGAAAAAGAAATTTCCTTTCAAGGGGTTTCGTATGTGGCAGATGCGATTGATACAGTAGCATCAAAAATCTTATTAATAGAGAAGGCGCGGGCAGAGAATGTCCCGGTAATTTCCTGTATGGGTGCGGGAAATAAATTGGATCCTACCCGATTTGAGGTGGCAGAAATAGAAAAAACCTCGGTTTGCCCTTTGGCGCGGGTCATGCGTACAGAACTTCGAAAAAGGGGTATTACCGGTGTAAAGACTGTTTTTTCAAAAGAACCTCCGGTAGTACCACAAGGTGAGGGCAACGCTAAGAATCAAAAACAACTTCTCGGAAGTATCAGTTTTGTGCCATCAGTGGCCGGGCTTATTATGGCCGGTGAGATTATTCGGGATATTGTTGAAATAAAGAAACTGCAGTAAGATGATAAATCTTACTGCAGTTTTTTTATTTGTTTTCTTGTTGGATAAAGGAATTTGAAATAGGAGTCCCAGCACATCGGGTGGCTTCCATCTCCAGAACGGTTCGCACGGTGTGGGCACCTTTTTCATCCAAACTGTTATAACGAGCCAAAATGTCCAAAGTATGCTCGTTAATCAATGCCGAGTCTTGGTAATTGATAAGGGAAATATCCAAGGCTTTGCAAATTTTAATAACGGTATCGTAGGCGGTGCCGCCGACTCCGTTTTTTAGGGAACTGGCGATAGTGGTATATGGAATGTCTAAAAAGGAAGTGAATTTTCTCACGCTTTTGAACTGTTTTTTGATCTCCTGCCTAATCAATGCTGTTAACTGATCCATAAGTTTTCTCCTTTGTAAAATGTCGCAATCAAGTACCAGTATGCTTATTATAAAGAAATTGCGACAAAAAGTCAAGTAAAATTATGGAATCTACGCAGAAATTGTTATATTATCCCGTTCCCTATGCAAAGAAAAAGAGTCGCTTTTTGTTATAGGATAATGCAAATCATACCGCCGGAGCCCTCGTTGATGATTTTCTGCAGAGTTTCCTGCAGTTTCATCTGTGCATCATCCGGCATACGATAAAGTTTGTTGTGAAGACCTTCGTTTACCAGTTCATGAAGGGATTTTCCAAAAATGTTGGATTCCCATATTTTCTTGGTGTCGCTTTCAAATTCGTTGAGAAGATAGTGAACAAGTTCCTCCGATTGTCGCTCAGTGCCAACAATAGGACTGACTTCTGTTTCGATATCGGCCCGAATCATATGAATGGAAGGTGCGCTTGCTTTAAGGCGAACGCCAAATCGACTGCCCTGTTTTACAATTTCCGGCTCTTCCAGCGTAAGTTCCTCTAGGGATGGGGTAACAATTCCATAGCCCTTTTGCTTGACTGCTTGCAGTGCGGAAGAAATCTTGTCGTATTCTTTTTTGATGAGGGAAAGTTCCTGCATCAACTGTAATATGGCGTTTTTATCTTCGATTAAGAAGCCGGTGCGGTCTTGAATTGTTTGATAGAAAAGTTTATCCGGAACACCAATTTTTAAGGAAGTAACACCTTCGCCGGCATCCATTTTTTCGATGGTTGCCGTTTCGATATATTCGCAATCCTTGAGGTAATCCGGGAATCGCATTACGTCTGAGATTTTTGTTATTTTCTCTGCTGTGTCAAAGACAGCGGACTGAATTTCTGCTTTGATAGGGTTATCTTCGCCCAAGGATAAAATCCAGTTTGGAATATGGATACCGACCTCTTTTAGGGGAAACTCATAGAGGATTTTTTCCATTACGCCGTTTAGTTCTTTCTCTGTTAAGGTCATGCAGTTTAGGGGAATAACGGTAACGCCGAATTTTTCGCTAATGGCTCGGCTATATTCCTGTGTCTTTGGGGAGTCTGGTGCTACACAATTCATCACAACCACAAAAGGCTTGTTTAGTTCCTGCAATTCCCGGATGACCCGTTCTTCGGCATCAATATAATCCTCTCTGTCGATATCGGTAATACTACCGTCGGTGGTTACCACGATCCCCACGGTGGAATGATCTGCAATAACTTTGCGTGTGCCGATTTCTGCAGCGTCGGCAAAGGGGATCGGGACTTCGGACCAGGGACTTATGACCATGCGTGGCATTTCGTCCTCGATGTATCCCCGTGCACCATCCACAATGTAGCCGACACAATCAATGAGCCGTACTTTAAAATACGCAGAATCACCGGCTGAGATTTCTACGGCTTCGTTGGGGATAAACTTAGGTTCGGTGGTCATGATGGTTCTTCCGCCGGCACTTTGCGGTAATTCATCCATAGCACGAGAACGTTTAAAGTCGTTGTCCATACGAGGCAGGACGACCAAATCCATAAATTTTTTGATTAAGGTGGATTTTCCCGTGCGTACCGGACCCACGATGCCGATATAGATATCGCCTTGGGTCCGGGTTGCAATATCTCGGTAAATATTATTGTAACTATCCATAATCATCCTCCTCAAGATGGTAGTTCGTTTGATACATTTATATTGTGTGCTTGTTTCCTTTATGCCATTGAGAGGGAAAATTCTTTTTATGGGCAAAGGAAAAAGGGGAGATATGGATTACATGCAAAAGAAAAAATAAAACTGACTCCGTTTGAAAAACGAAGTCAGTTTTTTACTTAAAATTTAATGATTGCTGCCATTAGATGTTTTTTGCAGGTAGCACAGACTAGGGCAGTTCACAGGGGATTTATTTCTGCAGTTCCTCTGTCATTCGCGGAATCCGTTCAAACAATGGCTGAGATTCATGCTCTTCGGCAGTACGTCCGCATTGCGGGCAAACATCCCCAATAATGCCGGTGTATCCACAAACCGGATCTCGGTCTACCGGATGGTTAATGCTACCATAGCCAATCCCTTGTTCTTTCATGCAACGAATAATTCTTTCAAAAGCTTCCAGATTGGTAGAGGGATCACCGTCTAATTCAACATAGGTAATGTGTCCACCATTGGTAAGCGCATGATAGGGTGCCTCCAACTGAATTTTTTCAAAAGCACCGATGTTATAGTATACGGGGATATGGAAGGAGTTTGTGTAATAATCCTTATCGGTAACCCCGGGGATAGAACCGTATTTTGCACGATCCAGTTTGACAAAACGGCCGGACAAGCCTTCTGCCGGAGTCGCAATCAAGGAAAAGTTTAAACCGTATTTTGCAGTGGCTTGATCCATCCGTTGTCGCATATAACCTACAATTTCTAAACCAAGATTTTGTGCAGTGGTGGATTCTCCATGATGCTGACCAATCAAAGATTTCAAACATTCTGCAAGACCAATAAAACCGGCGGTAAGAGTACCGTGCTTTAATACCTCGGCCAAAGAGTCATCCGGACCGAGATTTTCGGAGTCGAGCCAGATTCCTTGTCCCATTAGGAAAGGATAGTTGCGTACCTTCTTAGAGCACTGTATTTTAAAACGATGGAGTAGTTGATCAATAACCAGATCGATCTTTCTACCCAAATCTTCAAAAAACAGTTCCACATTTCCATGGGCTTTGATAGCAATGCGTGGCAGGTTAATGGAAGTAAAACTCAAATTGCCACGGCCATATACAATCTCTCGGGATGGGTCATAAGCATTGGCAACGACTCTAGTGCGGCAACCCATGTAGGCCGCTTCTGTTTCCGGATAACCCGGCTTATAATACTGCAGATTATAAGGTGCATCAAGGAAACTAAAATTGGGGAAGAGCCGCTTTGCGGAGACACGACAGGCCAGTTTAAACAGATCATAGTTGGGATCTTCAGGATTGTAACTTAGGCCTTCCTTTACCTTAAAAATATGAATAGGGAAGATCGGCGTTTCGCCGTTTCCAAGTCCCGCTTCGGTTGCCAGCAAAATGTTTTTGATTACCATTTGACCTTCCGGTGAAGTATCGGTACCGTAGTTGAGGGAACTAAAGGGGATTTGGGCCCCTGCACGGGAATGCATGGTATTGAGGTTGTGTACCAGTGCTTCCATGGCTTGATAGGTGGCACGGTCGGTTTCCCGAAGTGCTGCTTTGGTAACAAAGGAGGAAATTTGAGTTGCCTTTTTTGGTGTCTCTGTGTAGTCCTTTAATTTTGCTTGCAAAAGTTTTTGATAACTCTTGCTGTTGGCCAGGCAAGGAAGTTCCTTGCTTTCTGCGAAAATAGCGTCAACGATCTCTTTGGCTAAGGTCAGACCGTCTTCGCAGTTGCAATCCAGTTCCAGGGCACGGCCCAGATTTTCGGTAAAGCGACGACGATAAGTCTTTGCAACGCCGGGAGCCATGCTATAATCAAAGTTGGGGACGCTCTGCCCGCCGTGCTGATCGTTTTGGTTTGATTGGATAGCGATGCAGGCTAAGGCAGAATAACTGGCGATGTCGTTAGGCTCCCGCAGAAAACCATGACCGGTGGAAAAACCGCCCTCAAACAAGTTTTTTAAATCAATCTGACAACAGGTAGTAGTCAGGGTCAAAAAATCAAGATCGTGAATATGGATATCGCCGTTGCGGTGAGCTTCGGAATGCAGAGGGTCTAAAATAAACATATCATAGAATTGTTTTGCGCCTTCTGAACCATACTTGAGCATGGTGCCCATGGCGGTATCGCCATCAATATTGGCATTTTCGCGTTTTACATCGTTATCTTTGGCAGATTGAAAGGTAAGGTCCTCATAGACTTTCATCAATCGGGTATTCATTTCCCGGATCCGTGTACGCTGAGAACGATAAAGGATGAATTCCTTTGCTGTACGGCTGTGCCCTTCTTCAATCAGGACGTGTTCTACTGCGTCCTGAATTTGTTCAACGGTAGGACGTTCAATCTTTAGAGATTCGATATAGTCACAGACCTTTTTAGCCAAATCCATAGAGGTTTGATAGTTCTTGCCGCCAATAGCCTCTGCAGCGCAAAAAATGGCGTTGGCAATTTTCTCAATATCAAAATTGACTTCACGGCCATCCCGTTTTAAAATTGTTTGAATCATTGGATTTCCCTCCACATTAAAATTTTATACTCGATGATATACTGTCGACGAAACACTATATCTTGTGATTCGCTTGAAATTCAAGATGCATATCTAGTATAATCGTCTGGAGAAAGAAAGTCAATATAGAAAGTGAAAAACAATATTACAATTGTGTAACAAATCAAGGTGCGTAGAGTGTGAACGGGAATAAAAGGAAGAAGAGGGCATAGAATGAATGGAGAGGAAACATCTAATTTGTAAGGAAAGGGGAGAAAACCTATGACATATACCTTCAGTGATTTAAAGGAAAAGGAGGTAATTCATGTTGGGGATGGAGAGCGGTTAGGATTTGTATCTGACTTAGAGATTGATGCGGTTAGCGGGAAGGTGCTATCCATTCGAGTTCCCGGCGGATATCGTGCACTAGGATTGCTTGGAAAGGAGCCGGAAAAAGTTATTCCTTGGAAGAAAATAAAAAAAATCGGGGACGACTTAATTATTGTAGAAAATCTTTTTGAGAGTCAGGAGGAATAAAAAAAACAGTTCCCCATCGGGGAACTGTTAAAAGACAAATCGTTTTATGCGTTTGCATCTTGTTCAGGGGCAGAAGTGCTAAATTGCTGATCATGGGTGTCGCGAAGGTTGCTACGGTTATTGCGAACAATAGCAACACATTGCTCCATTTCCTTCATAGCACCTAAAACAACTTTTTCTACCGTTTCCAACAAATTGTCAGAGTAGTTATAGGCAGAATCTGCAATTTCAATGGCTTCGCCGGTAGAACGATCCACAATCTGTTTGCCGCGGATGACGGCTTGCTTGGTGATTTCGTTTTCGTCTACCATCGAGACGGCTTTCTTTTCTACGGTTTTGATGATTTCGTCAGCTTCGGTTTGTGCCTCTTGCAAAATCCGCTGGCGTTCTTCTTTAATCCATTTTGCTTGCTTTAAATCCTCAGGGAGTTTCAGTTTTAACTCCTGCAAGACATCCAAAAGTTCGTCCCGATCCAGAACGCAACGGCCGGAAAAGGGAACAGAAGCACCTTTCTCAATAATATCCTCTAACTCATCCAATAATTCTAAAGCATCCATGATAGTACCTCCTAAAAATATAGATTGAGATATTGCAAAGCGGATTAGTGTTCTCTACACCGCTCATTTATAACAGAAATCAAACAATCCGGAACAAGTCCATCCAAAGAACCGCCGTATTTGGCAATCTCTTTTACAATACTGGAACTTAAAAACATATAATCCTTACTTGTGGGAATAAACAGAGTTTCAATTTTTTGAGATAGTGCGTGATTGGTCAGCGCCATCTGAAACTCATATTCATAATCGGACATGGCTCGAATTCCTTTGATGATGATGCCGGAATTTACTTGTTCCATGAAATCGACCAACAGGCCGGAAAAAGAACAGACTTCTACGTTGTCATAACCGGCAACTGCCATTTCCAAAAGCCGGACACGCTCTTCCGCGGTAAAAAGCGGTGTTTTTGCATTATTGACTAGGACTGCAACCACAACGCGGTCAAAGAGCCGTGCGGCCCGGGCAATTACATCCAGATGTCCGTTTGTGCAGGGATCAAAACTCCCGGGATAAACAACTGTATTCATACTGTCACCTTTGTAATATTGTGATGACCGTTTTGCCATATGTAGCAACCCGTCTCACGGAATAGTGTGCATTCGTTAAACTTTCGCCGTTTTTTTCGCTTTCTATGACAATAACGCCATCTTCTTTTAATAATCCAAATTGCACAATTCGATCCAAAACCAGTTGTAAGAACCCTTGGTTATAAGGCGGATCAAGGAAAATTAAATCAAAGGCGCCATCATATTTAGAAAGAAACTCCAGGGCATCGGTTTGATGGACGGAAGCGTTTTCCTGTAAGTTTGCAGCCAGTAAGTTCTCCTGAATCAGGGCGACAGATTGACGATTTTTATCGACAAAAACAACATGGCCACAATGACGGCTGAGACATTCAATCCCCAGTGCACCGCTACCTGCAAAAAGATCCAGTACGGTATCACAAGGTAACCGGAATTGCAGGAGATTGAAGATGGATTCCTTTACCCGGTCAGTGGTGGGACGTGTATTTGTTCCAACAGGAGCTTTTAACTTTAATCCCTTTCGCATACCGGAAATAACCCGCAAAGAAAATCCCCCTATTGATGAATAAATATCTATAATATTTATATCTTACTTCCTGAAATTTGTCAAGTGCTTTTTTCTTTTTATAATGGCAAATCTCAAGCAAATAAAAAAATCCCCGCCGTGCCGTAGAGAAAGGTTTTGTAAAAACCTGAGAACCAGGTGGGGAACCGCCCAAAAACATTACAAGTCCACTGGATGCATAAAGCATGAGGCATGTGCGCCGCTTTTGGAGTCAAAACCCCTTTGTAAAAGTGTTGGTTTTACATTGTAACCTTTACTACAAACAAAGCAGGGAAAATTTCTTTCAGTTTTCTTTCGTGTTCTTGAAAATATTATATCACATATTTTGAGAATTACAAGAGGGAAAGCATACTTTTTTGAGATTTTCCCCCAAAAATGCTTGGGAATATTGCTATTTGTTTACAAAAGTTTCGAAGGTTTTACAAAGTTTTTACAATTCCTTGCTTCTTCGATATTTTCGTTGCATTTCCCAAGGAAAGAAGTATAATAAAAGTATAAAGACAGCGGGAGTTGCATATGGTTCAGCAGATGTTTTGCAATGCAGAATGAGCTGATTGGGGGAAGATTATGAAAATCGAGAAAATCAATGAGAATAAAATCAAAGTTTTGATTGATGAGAAGGAAGCGGAAAAATGGAATGTTTCCTTTGAGAATATTTCCCAAAATACACCAGAGGTACAAGAGATGTTCTGGGCAGCAATTCGTTTGGCAGAAGAGTGTGTTGATTTTTCTGTGGAAGGTGCGAAATTGTTTGTAGAAGCAGTGCGGGACACGGAACCGGATGGCTTTGGTATGTTGATTACACGGGTTGTCAGCGAAAAGGAATTGCAAGATGCCATTGCACAGTGCAGTTACCAGGGGCGGCTAAAGAAGACCCAGTTAAAACGAAAAGTTTCGGATACTCGAAAAAGGGTAATCTATCGCTTTTCGGAATTTGAAAGTGTCTGTAACGCTGTTGGGGAAATCGGGGATCGATACCAAGGGATGAGTTCTCTTTATAAATATCAAAGTGCCTTTTACCTTTATTTGCTTCCGGACGCCCCGGAAACTTTGCCGGATCTTGAGATGGTGCTTACGGAATTTGGAGAAAAGGTAGAAAGTTGTTTGTATATGCAGGGACGCCTGCATGAATACGGCGAGGCTATGATTTCCTGTGGGGCTGTGGAAGTTATGAAGGAGTATTTTGCAGTCTGTTAAGTAGATGAGAAGGGTTTATCATCAATGCGGATAGGAAAAAATAAAGATTTTGGAAAAAAGTATTGCAATTTCAAAAAAATGTGCTATACTAAATATTAAGTTTTTCGAAATGCAAAGAATCGATGGTTGCATTGACCAAGGTTTTTTAAGGAAAGGGATTTTTGTATGAATTGTGTAAAGCAATCCTTACATGTAGCGAAATATTATTTTCTGTACTTTTGCTTTAGCTTTTTTGGCTACGGCTATTTTTGCTTTACAAAATTTCCAGAACCTATCCCTACCGGCGTGTAGAAAACCTTTAAATTTTGTTTTGATAAAGGGACGGGTTCAGAGGAATCCGTCTCTTTTTTGTGCAAAAAACGCTTTCATGCTAAAAGAGCGGAAATATGGAATGGGAGGAAAAGAAAAATGGTTGTAATTATGAAACCGAAATCAACGGAGGAAGATGTCGAAAAGATGATATCCTATATCAAAGATATGGGACTTGATGTCATGGTTAACAGAGGTATAGATTGCACGGTGCTGGGGTTGTTGGGAGATACCAGCCGAATCGATCCGGGAACCCTAATGCTCAATTGTCATGTAGAACGCGTGATGCGGATTGCAGAGCCCTTTAAAAAGGCCAGCCGGAAATTCCATCCAGAAAGTTCGGTTGTTCATATAGGGGGAGTCGGTATTGGGGAAGACAAGACCTTTACGGTAATCGCAGGCCCCTGTTCGGTGGAAAGCGAGGCGCAGATTTTAGAAGTTGCCGAAAGTGTGAAAGAAAGCGGGGCAAAACTCTTGCGGGGCGGTGCATTTAAACCAAGAACATCCCCGTACGCTTTCCAAGGTTTAGCCTTGGAAGGAATTGAATTTCTTAAAGAGGCCAGAGCCAAGACGGGGCTTCCCATTGTAACAGAAATCATGACGCCGTATATGGTAGAGACTTTTGAAGAAAACGTTGACGTGATTCAGGTTGGAGCAAGAAATATGCAGAACTTTGACTTGCTCAAGGAACTTGGAAAATGTACTAAACCGATCCTTTTAAAACGGGGATTGTCTTCTACCATTGAAGAATGGTTGATGTCTGCGGAGTATATTCTTGCCGGCGGAAATCCCAATGTCATTTTATGTGAGCGAGGAATTCGCACCTTTGAAACGTATACCAGAAACACGCTGGATCTAAGTGCGATTCCTGCGATCAAACGATTAAGCCATCTTCCTGTAATGGTCGACCCTTCTCATTCTGCGGGAATGAGTTGGATGGTAAAGCCTTTGTCTTTGGCGGCTATGGCGGTTGGTGCGGACGGCATTATTGTTGAGGTTCATAATTGTCCGGAAAAGGCGTTGTGTGACGGCGCTCAATCTTTGAATCTGCAACAGTTCCAAGAACTTATGGCTGAATTAAAAGGTGTCGGGTCCAGTTTAGGTCTGGAGGTTTAAAGGGATGAACGGGGACTTTAAGATAGGAATTATCGGTCTTGGCTTGATTGGCGGATCTTTGTCCTATGCATTGCGGGGATTTCGTAATGCTGAATTGGTAGGGTGTGATATTCAGGAAGAAACCCGGGTTAACGCAGTAAAAAATAAAGCGGTTAACCGGGCGGTTGCCACGCCAAAGGAAGCAATTTGTGATGCAGATTTGGTGGTTTTTTGCACCTATCCGGATTTGATACCAAAACTCTTGCTAGAAAATCGGCAATACTTAAAACCGGGAGCAGTGGTAACCGATGTTTGCGGGATTAAGAGCAAGATTTTAAAAGAGATTGGTGCAATATTGCCCGAAGGGGTAGATTATGTGGGCGGGCATCCCATGGCAGGTACCGAATATAGCGGTTTTGCTTATGCAAATGCGGAACTGTTCTGGATGACGGGATTTATTATTACGCCTATGCCGGGGGCGGCGGAGAAAAGCATTGATCTGGTTCGGGAGATGGCTCATTATATTGGTGCAACCCGTATTACCATGACAACCTGCTCAGAACATGACAGCATCATTGCCTATACCAGTGATTTGATGCATATTGCAGCAGCCGGACTTTGTTTAGACTATCATCCCAAAATGAATCGCGCCTATACGGCCGGCGCTTTTCGGGATTGTACCCGGATTGCCAAGATAAACCCCCAATTATGGACCGAACTATTTTTGGATAATCGGGAGAATGTTCTAACTGAAATTGACCGTTATTTGCATAGTTTAAAAAGAATTCGGCATGCCATTGCAAAAGAGGATGCAGAGGAGTTATCGTCTTTGCTCCAGACGGTTGCGGAGAACAAAGAATATATGCAAAATCAAGAACCGGAAATTCTCTTTGCATCTCATGAGAAATCTGCCGGCAAGAAAAGGAAAAACAGAGAAAAATAAAACGGAAATGAGTGATCCCATGAAAACGTTACAGATCAATCTGCCAGGCAGAGAATACGAAATTCATATCGAAAGGGGAATCCTAGCCAAGGCGGGTCGGTATATCCGAAAGATTTCCCGTGGGGAAAAGGTTACGGTAATAACCGATTCCCATGTGGGGCCCCTCTATGCAGGCAAACTTTCTAAAGTCTTGGAGGAGGAAGGGTTTACAGTTCATCTTTGTCAGGTTCCGGCCGGAGAGGAAAGCAAATGTCAAAAAGAATTGTTTTGGCTTTATGATGAAATGCTGGAGTTTGGCATGACACGATCTGATTTGGTAATCGCCTTGGGGGGTGGTGTTGTTGGAGATTTGGCGGGATATGCGGCCGCTACTTTGTTGCGAGGCATTCCCTTTGTGCAGATTCCAACCACCATTCTTGCCCAGGTGGATTCCAGCGTCGGTGGCAAGGTTGCCATTGATTTACCCAAGGGAAAGAATCTGGTGGGGGCATTTTATCAACCCAAAATGGTCTTGATGGATCCGTTGTGCTTATCTACCTTGCCGGAGGTGCATGTGGCAGACGGCATGGCGGAAGTGATTAAATACGGCGCCATTTGGGATGCAGAATTCTTCAAAATGTTGGAGAAGATTAAAACACGGGAAGAACTGTTTGCAAAAATCGAAGAAATCGTATATACTTGTTGTGATATCAAACGGCAAGTGGTGGAAGCGGATGAACTTGATACTGCCGGACGTATGATTTTAAACTTCGGTCATACCTTCGGGCATGCCATCGAAAAGGAATATCATTATCAAACTTATACCCACGGCCAAGCGGTTGCCATTGGCATGGTGATGGCGTGCGGATATGGCGAGAAAATTGGTTTGACCGAAACCGGAACCAAGGAACGGATGGAAGTGCTGCTACGGCAATTTTCTTTACCCACAGAAACAGCGTTGCGTGAAGAATCTTTGCAAGATGCGGTTGCGGTGGATAAGAAGGGCGATGGGGATCAGATCCATTTGATTCTTTTGAAGCAGATTGGAGAGGTAGAAATCCGAAAAATAAAAAAGGCAGATCTTGTGGTAGGAAAGTCGGTTGCAAACGATGGAGGAAAAGAATGAATCGCATTACAATAGATCCTGGTATCCTGCGGGGAAAGGTTCAAATCCCGCCGTCTAAGAGTGTGGCGCATCGGGCAATTATTGCGGCAGCGCTTTCCGGCGAGCCTTGTTGTATAAAGAATGTTGCTGCATCCAAAGATATTCAAGCGACCCTTTTGTGTATGAAAAGTCTGGGGGCACAATTTAGGCAGGATGTCAAAGCGGGGACGGTAGCCTTTGCTGGAATGAAAGAGCCGACCGGAGAATTGGTTCTTGACTGTGAGGAAAGCGGTTCTACCTTGCGGTTTTTGATTCCTGTAGCCTTGCTTTGGAATCGCCCCGTTACTTTGCGAGGAAAAGGGAGGTTGATGCAGCGGCCCCAAACGCCGTATTTGGATCTATTTGCAGAGAAGGGGATTTCCTGTCAGATAGAAGGGGATGCCCTCCATCTGCAAGGGACTTTGTCAGCGGGGACATTCTCCCTTCCCGGCAATATCAGTTCTCAGTTTGTTACAGGACTTTTGTTTGCCCTGCCTCTTTTGCAAGGGGATAGCCAAATCGAAATTACTACCGAGATGGAATCTAAAGGGTATTTGGATTTAACCCTTTCAGTACTAAAACAGTTTGGGATCCAAATTATCAACCAAAATTATCGGCGGTTTCTCGTGCCGGGTGGGCAGCATTACAGCGCAAGAGATATAACGATAGAAGGGGATTATTCTCAGGCTGCCTTCTTTTTGGTGGCCGGGGCTCTTGGGGCGGATGTCCAATGTTATGGACTCTCTTTGGATAGTCTCCAGGGAGATAAAAAGATTTTGGATATTTTAAAACAGGTTGGTGTAAAGGTCAAGTGCTTTCCGGATGGCGGAATACAGGCGTGCGCCACTGATTTTATGCAGGGTATTGTCATAGATGCCAGGGAAATTCCCGATCTTGTTCCGATTTTGGCGGTCCTTTGCGGATTTTGTAAAGGAGAAAGTCGGATTATCAATGCCGGCCGTTTGCGGATGAAAGAAAGTGATCGTTTGTCTGCAATCGCAACTGAGTTGTCAAAAATGGGCCTTTCTATAAAAGAAGGAGCAGATTTTTTAGAGATACAAGGAAGGCAATCGCTTCATGGCGCAGCGGTATCTTCGTGGAATGATCATCGGATCGCCATGGCGTTGTCCATTGCGGCCTGCCGCTGTGAAGGAACGGTTTCCATCACCGGTGCCAGCGAGGCCGTGCAAAAGTCCTATCCGGATTTTTTCGAGGTTTATAGAACGCTATACTCCGGCAAGAGATTGGATATAGAATAAAGATAGATTATCTCAAAGAAAGCGAAGGTCATTGAAGATGAATATTTGGGGAGAACAATTTCGAATTAGCATTTTTGGGGAGTCCCACGGAGCGGGAATTGGTATCGTGGTGGATGGAATTCCCGCGGGTACAGTGTTGGATTTAGAAGAGATTGAACGGGAAATGAAACGAAGAGCCCCGGGTCAAAACTCTTTGTCCACACCCAGATCTGAAAAGGATCAGGTAAAGATTCTCTCCGGGTTTTGGAATGGGAAAACTACCGGGACTCCTTTGGCTGCTATCATTTTAAATACCAATACCTTGTCCGGGGACTATACCCCCGAGTTGATTCGGCCGGGGCATGCAGATTATACAGGGTTTTCTAAATACGGAGAATCTCATGATTATCGAGGTGGCGGCCATTTTTCGGGACGGCTTACTGCACCGTTGGTTTTTGCCGGTGCTGTTGCCAAGCAGATTCTTGCTGCAGAAGGGATTCAAATCGGCGGGCATATTCTTAAATTAGGTGGGGTGGAAGATAGGGCTTTTGATATGACTAATTTGTCCCCACAAACGTTGGCAGAAGTATCGCACAAAGAGTTTCCGGTTTTGGATTCCAGTGCCCAAGAGGCTATGCAGAACTGCATCTTGGAGAAGAAACAGGAACTGAATTCGATTGGCGGTATATTAGAATGTGGAGTTACAGGTCTTCCCGTGGGTTTGGGAAATCCTTTTTTCGGTTCGGTAGAAAGCAAAATTGCCTCGATGATGTTTTCAATTCCGGCGGTAAAGGGAATCGAGTTCGGTGCGGGATTTCGATTTGCAGAGATGACAGGGGCGGAGGCCAATGATTCTTTTTATGCCGAGGATGGACAGATAAAAACCCGTACCAATCATAATGCCGGAATCAACGGCGGAATTACCAACGGGATGCCCTTGGTTTTTCGGGTGGCCATCAAGCCTACGCCGTCGATTGCGCAACCGCAACAGACTGTGAATTTGAAAACCATGGAGAATACGGAGTTTTCTGTTCATGGACGCCATGATCCATGTATCACACATCGGGCAGTGCCTGTGGTGGAGGCGGGATGCGCCATCGCTTTGCTGGATATGCTGAAAACCAAATAAAGGACGGAAGTATATGAGAAACCTAGAGGAATTAAGA
>JAZRPL010000091.1:0-3274 GCA_045649245.1 Ructibacterium sp. | reverse complement strand
CCCCGAAAAACCCTTGGAAATACTGGCTTTTTCAATGGTCTGCCTGAGCAGGCCGTTTTTCTTTTTGCGGTTTTGACCTCATGCCATCCCGCTATTAAGAGTATAGCACGCCGTTTGTTCACGATACAAGCCCTTTACCTTAAACTATACACATCATTCCACATCTCACCACATCTTCACATATCAAGAAGCATCTTCCCACATCTGCGAACAACTAAGCACAACTCCACCACCAGGAGCAGCAAAAAAGAATGCAAAAAACTTTTTCAAAAAGAAATAACCTATCCCGTCATTTGGGATAGGATGGTTTGTATAATGGGGGTGTAAAGATTGAGAGAGATAAATCAAATAAATCCTCTCCAAAACAAATTAAAGGGTAGCGATCCCAAGACAAAACGCAGTTGCCAAGAGGCAACAGAAAGGTTTTATTATGAAGAAGAATACCACCCCCACCGTCCGTTTCGCCATTGACTTCCCCGGCAAGAAGATCATCGGAACCAAGGCAAGTTTTAGCAAAGCAAGCAAGGGTTTTGGCCCTGAATACGAGGAACTGGCTGCCAAAGTAGCCGCCCACCCCGACTTTGAGTTGACAATCAAAGAGCAGGAGCATAAGATCAACAGAGCCAAGAGATCCTATGAGGGATTGGACTTCAAGTTTATGGAAAACTACATTGCCACTTTTACGGATGCTGTTGCTTGGCAAAAGAAGTATAAGGCTGTCAAGCAGATGGCAAAAGATTGTGGCTGCCCCACCTATCCCTTAACCAAGAAATGGTTCCTGGAAAACTTTGGTTCCGAGGAAGATGGCTTTGATATGGTTGCTGCCAAGGAACGCATTGCTAACTTCCGCATTATTCAGGCCGAGAAGCTGGCTGCTGCCAATGTCGCAGCAGCCGAGCGAAACGGTGAAGCAGCCTAATCCACCCAAGAGTTTTGAAAGGAGATAACACAATGGAAAAGTATACTTTCTGTGCGGTAAGCCGCACCCTGACTATCACCGCCAAGTTTGCTGAAATGATGAACAACCCCGATAGCGACGAATACAAGTTGGTAGTTAAGTACCAAGAGAACTTCCCCAATTTGCGGATCGTCAATAGAACCCACAAGACCCCTACCCGCTACAATACCAAGAGTGGCGAAACCTACAACCATAACCAGTTCAAAGACCTTACTTATGATCGTATGGAGAAGTTCATCTCCGTGCTGCCGCAGTGCAAAGCCTACCTGGCAGAATATGAGATGGTCAAGGCATTTGCGTGTGCTGCCAAGCGTAATGGCTACCCCATCGTCCGCAAGTGGTTTGTGGAGCAGTTCCCCCACTTCCGCAAAGACCCGCTGTTCTACCTCAACAACTCCCCCTTGGTTCTTCACGGGCAGAAGTTCATTGAGGCTCTGCCCTCCGAGGATCAAAACGATGCCGCATAAATCAAGCACAATTCTATATTAACCGCCCTGGGTGATTTACTGACACCCAGGGCGGTTCCGTTACGGTAGCAAGCTGACCGTCAGGCGGCTTTCGTTGATTTTCCAAAAAATTTTTGGTAAAATATATATACAAGGTAAAGAAAAAGTGAATATCACAGCCTTGAATTTAATAACAAAGGAGTTTTACTAATATGCGTAGTAAATAGAAAGATTTTATGTTTGAGAGCCTTATCAAAGGATTGGATGAGGCCACACAAACTACCCTGCGGATAATGTATGCCAAAAACCGTATCCTTGAAGAAGAATACAATCGGCGAGAAAAAGAACAGTTCAAACAGGAAGTTGCAGAGTATGTAATTTCTCACATTAAGGCGACGGTTGATATCAGCGAAATCCTAATGGAAATCGATACGCTGCGAAAAGCAATCGACAGTCTGGGAAAGTGAGGGATACACGATGGCAAATCCACCTATCTCATTTCCGCATCAGCGGATGGTAAAAGTCCACCGAGAGAAAGCTAAGAGCGATTTCCTGGGCATCAAAAACGAAAACTGGAAGGCGGCCTCCCGTGATTTGGGGCCGTATGCTCTCCAACTCTATCTATACCTAGCCTCCAATGCTGACAACTACACCCTTGCTCTGTCCCCCGTGGCGGTCAGACAAGCTATTGGTATGGCTCGCTCTACATACCATGACCAGTTCCACAAGCTCGTAGATCAGGGCTATTTGGTGCAATCCAACGGAAACACCTTTGAGTTCTACGAAGTCCCAAAAGCCGCTACGCAGACGCAAAATGATTTGTCGGCAAACGTGGATTTTGAGGAAAGTCCGCCTTGCGGCAATTCTGTTAGTCCAGACGGACATAATATAATGCCGGAGAATATAGAAATAAATAAAAATGATAATATAAATAATACTGGGATAAATAATCAGTTGATTTCGGGGGAGGGTGTAATCCAAAAGCCACAAATCAAGGAAATAGTAATCTCCCGTCCAGGAGCAGAGGGTAAAAACAGACCCAAGCCAATAGAGCAACCGAAAAAAGCGGAGTTTGTATTCTAATGGCAACCTACGAAGAAAACGCATATAATTGGCTGAAACGCAACGGACACGCGGCAAAGTATGAACACGCGGGCATCTATTGTATCAAGATCGACGAGAAAATCGTCTATGTAGGCAAGAGCGGTAATATGCTGCGGCGGATTGCAGAGCATTATGCAGGCATCCAAATGGGGACGGAAAAGAAATACCGCATCATGGCAGAGGCACGACGCAAAGGACACAACATCGGCTTTGATGTTCTGTATTATGCCAGGAGCCGCCGTTATGCGGACAAGCTGGCGGAGATCGGAGAAAAAGAGGGCGAATATGTCCGCAAGTATCAGCCCGTCCTGAATACGCAAATACCAAAAGAAGATGATTGGCACCAGTTCGACACGCAAACAGTAAATGCAAAAACAGTATTGGAAAGCCTTTTATAATACACAAGCGGGAGGCCAAACGCCTCCCGCTATTTTTATAACCTCCCGTACCTACCGTGGGACAGGCTTTTTACGCACTACCGCAGACAGCCGCACAAACCGTCTTTTGGAATGAAAACATCATTTAGACGGCGAGTGAGCCACCCGAAAACGGAATGGGGGTTTGCGTTTTTGACTTTCCCGTAAGGGTAGCCCCCCTGTCCGCAAAAGGGTGGTCTGATTTTCGTTTACACTTTTGGGGCGTTTTCGGGCGGTTTTACTGCCTTTTGGAACCGGGAAAATGTGTAGGCGAAACCAGTTGTTTTATTGGACATCCTCCCGCACATACTCCATAAGGTCGCCGGGCTGACAATCAAGAATTTCACAAA
>JAZRPL010000090.1:0-8491 GCA_045649245.1 Ructibacterium sp. | reverse complement strand
CTTTTGCAATTTGATTTTGAAAACACAAACACCATTTTAACTGGAGAAATCCCCCTTGTCAAAGCAGTCTGCGAAACCGGCGCAGCCAAACTGTCCCGCTCTGTGCAAGCGCCTATTTCTTCTCCCGCTCCTTTAGGAACTGACCTGACCCAATCTAATGATACGCCTATTCTTCCTGCCGATATCCCCTTGGAGCGGCAAGCCCCCATCGAGGCCATCAATGCCTGTCCCATCAAGGATGGCTCTGCCAAAGTGGTACTGGGAAACGAAACCTCCTATGCGGCAGATCCGGAACAACTACTGTCCATGCCGTCTTCTATCTCCATGAAAGGGGAAGGTCCTAAAGTTTTGGTCATCCAAACCCACGCCACAGAAGCCTATGCGCCGGAGGGCAGCACGGTTTATGACACTGCGGCCAGCGACCGCAGCGAAAACTGTCAGGAGAATGTGGTCAAGGTGGGCGAAGTGCTTTGCCGGACACTAAACCAAAAGGGTATCGAAACCATCCACGACCAAACCCTCCATGATGTCCCTTCCTATAACGGTTCCTATGCACATTCCCTTGCCGCCATCGAAAAATATTTGGCTGATTATCCATCTATTCAAGTGGTATTTGACGTGCATCGGGATTCCATTGTTTATTCCGACGCCACCAAAGCCAAGGTGGTAACCCAAATCAATGGTAAGCCGGCAGCCCAATTGATGTTTGTGGTAGGCACAGACCAAAAGGGGCTCTACCATCCCAACTGGCAGGAAAATATAAAAAATGCCGTTCATCTGCAGGATGCTATCTGCCGCCGCTATCCCACCCTGATGCGGCACATTAATCTTCGGCAGGAGCGGTTCAACGGTCACACCACTTTTGCCAGCATGATTATCGAAGTCGGGTCCAGCGGCAATAGTCTGTCCGAGGCCATCTATGGCATAACCTTAGCCGCTGAATGTATCGGCGATTATCTAAACTCCCTGCCGTAATCTTTATCTGTAACAGTATTTTAAAGTAATCTCCTTGTATTTTTCTCAAAAAATCGGTATAATGATATCATAAAACATCATAAAGGAGCAAACGCCATGAGAAAAATACTTGCCATCTGGGCAGCAAAACTGGCCGGGATTGCGGGACGCCTATTGGGAAAGAAATCCTCCTCCGGACCCGGAACCATTGCCTTAAAATTATGCCCGGATTTGATTCGGATTCTTTCAAAAAGCATTACCAAGGGAATTGTGGTCACTTGCGGCACCAACGGAAAGACTACCACCAACAATCTCCTCAATACGGCTCTGCGAAAAGACGGGTATACCACCGTATGTAACGATTTGGGCGCCAATATGATTAGCGGCATTGCCACCGCCTTTGTAAACGCCTGCAATTTGACAGGAACTCTGCGGGCAGACTGGGCGGTTTTGGAGATTGACGAGGCGTCGGCCCGTCGGGTCTTTGCACATTTGACCCCTCACTATATGATTGTAACCAACCTTTTCCGGGACCAACTGGATCGCTACGGCGAAATTGATATGACGATGGAACTCCTCAACGAAGCCATCGACATGGCCGACGGCGTTAAGTTGATTCTCAACGGCGATGATCCGCTAACCGCCCGGTTCGGAGAGGGACGGGATGCCGTATACTTTGGCATCTCCGAGCAAGTATTGCCCCAAACAGAAGAAACCAAGGAAGGTCGTTTCTGTGCCAAGTGCGGAAAAGAACAGGCGTACCACTACGTTCATTACAGTCAACTTGGGGATTATTACTGTCCCCATTGCGGACACAAACGGCCAAGCATTGACTTTGATGCCAAAAATGTAGATCTTTCGGGCTCTATGAAGTTTACCATCAACAACACCCCCATAGATGTCAACTATCGCGGATTTTATAATATCTACAATATCCTTGCTGTCTATTCCGCCCTCAGTGTTATGGGACTTTCTACCTTACACTTTCACCAACTGCTGGAGGAATACAAACCCCAAATCGGACGAATGGAACTGATTGATTTAGGAAAGCCCTTTATCCTGAATCTGGCCAAGAATCCGGCCGGATTTAATCAAGCCATTCAAACCGTCATGTTGGACAAGCGAAAAAAAGATGTAATTGTGGCTGTCAATGATATGCCCAGCGACGGACAGGATATTTCCTGGATCTGGGATGTAGACTTTGAAAAACTAAAAGACGAAAACTTAAACACGCTAACCACTGCCGGAAGTCGGGTGTATGACCTGGCACTACGGTTCCGTTATGCGAATATAGAGGTAGATTGCATAACTCAAAATATGCGCCGGGCACTGGAAAACTGTCGCAACACCGATGCGGAGGTCTGCTATGTACTGGTAAACTATACTGTCCTCTTTCCCACCCAGTCCACCATGCTGGAAATGCAAAAAGAACTGAAATCCGGAGGTGATTTGGCATGAACCAGAAAGAACTTACTATGATCCATCTCTATCCCGATTTACTGAATTTATACGGAGACAAAGGCAACATCGCCTGTCTGGAAAATCGGCTTCGGTGGAGAGGGATTTCAGCCAATGTCATCCCCCATACCGACCAAAATCAAGATGTGGATTTTGACTGTGCTGATATCATTTTTTTAGGGGGCGGTTCGGATCGGGAAGAGGAAATCGTCTGCCAACTTTTGCTGAAACAAAAGGATAAGTTTTTGCAATATGTAGAATCCGGCGGTGTTTTGGTTGCCGTCTGCGGCGGTTATCCCTTACTTGGCAAGTACTATCAAACCGCCGAGCAAAAAATGGAGAGACTTGGCATCTTAGATATCTATACCAAGGCCGAGGACGCACGCCTAATTGGCAATGTCGTCTTAGACTGTGCACTGTTTTCCCAAAAGGTGGTTGGCTTTGAAAACCATGCCGGACGCACCTTTATCGGGAATCACACCCCTCTTGGGAAAGTGGTTTACGGGCATGGCAACACCGGAGAGAGCGGCTATGAAGGCGTTCTTTACAAAAATGTGATTGCCACCTACCTCCACGGGCCATTGTTGCCCAAAAATCCGCTACTGTGCGACTATATTCTTACCTGTGCCCTAAAGCGGAAGTATCCGGACTTTACAAAACTTTCGCCCCTTAATGACAATCTGGAGCAACAGGCCAATCAATATATGGTAACTCGGTTTGCTGATTCCAAAAAATAATTTATTTCCCCGACTTTATACTGCAATCCATCAGGGCATAAAGATGCCTTGATGGATTTTCTGTTTTTCGACAAAAGTCTCAATTTCTCTTGTAATTCTCCCTTCCTTCTTCTATAATAAAATTATTCAACATGAAGGGGAAGGAATGGCATATATGGTTCAATATCTTTCACAGTCTGCCGGTGGACGACGGTATTTTGTTTGGATTGCCCTAGCCTTTTTGGGCGGTACCTTCTACGGGCTCCAACAGCATCTTTCCATATCTGCTTTTCCTCTTCTTCTTTGGTACAGTTTTGGTTTTCTGATACTCCTGTTCTTGTTCTTCTTAATTTTGTCTCTTCTTCTGCCCGGCAGAACCAATCTTACCGGAGATTTGGTGCTTCTTTGGTTTTTCCTCTTCTCTTTCTGTCTTGGCATTTTCCGTGTCCATTTCTTCGAAACCCGACAGTTTCGCACCCTGCAGGACACCGCCGGAACACCCCGCCAATATATCGGTGTTCTGCGAAGTGACACTTCTCCCAGTAACAGCGGGAAATCCCTTGGCTTTTCCGTCAAGGTGCTGTCCTATGAAGCAGACGGTATTACACATCCTTGTAACGGAAAGGTTCTTCTCTACGCCCCGCCTGAAAGTGCCGAATCTTTAAAGCACGGGGATATGATTTCTTTCCGCGCCACCCTAACACCGCCTAGCGGCGCACCGTATCCGGGCGGGTTCAGTATGCGCGACTACCTATACCGCCAAGGCTTTTGTTTTTCCCAATACACCAAAACCTTATCCCCCATCGAAAACACTTACAAACCCAGCCTTTTCGACCGTCTGGAAGATCTGGGAAACCGATTGCAAAGCAACATCCTTGCCTCTATCGACGAAAACTTCGGTGAAAAATCCGAAGAAAGCGCACTCCTTAGTGGCATTCTTCTGGGGGTTCGTGATGATTTTACTCCGGAGCAGCACCGGCAGTTTACCGACTCCGGGCTCATTCATATTACCGCTGTGTCGGGGATGCACGTCATGTTCCTATGCAACTTTCTGCTCTTCTTTCTTCGAAAGGCCAGACTCCCCAAACCATTCATTGATTGTCTTCTTGTGCCAATTCTCATTCTCTTTTGCGCCGTCGCAGCCTTTACTCCGTCTGTCTGTCGCTCTGTGATTATGATGCTCCTTTTTATCCTGTCACAACTTTTGCAACGGGAACCGGATTCCCTCACTGCTTTGGCAGTTGCCGCAGTCTTGTTGGTGGCCATCAACCCCTATACCCTTTCTTCCTACAGTTTTATTCTCTCCTTTAGTACCACCCTTGGCATTATTTTATTCACCGGGCCGCTGCAACGTCTTTTCCTCCGCCTCTTCCGTCGGTTCTTTCCTATTAAAAAAGACGTACCCCATGGGTTTCGTACCAAAGCAGAACAGTCTTTGTTTTCTTCCCTTAGCCTTTCCATCTCCAGCCATCTGGGTATGGGATTTTTCGCAGCACGGTTCTTTGGCCAATTCTCCTTAGGAAGTCTTTTCGCCAACCTCTTCTTGTTGCCATTGGCCTCCGGCAGTTTTATTTTGGGGGCTCTAAACTGGCTTCTTCATTTCCTCGTCCCCTCTTTGACCCGCTTTCTCACCCAAATCCTCTTGCAACCCATGCTATGGCTCATCAATCAGATTGCCGCTTTCTTCTCCCAGCCTATTTTCCGGGCCTCAATCCCAAAACCGCCGGTTTCTGCCATTCTTCCTTATTTGGTTCTTTGCATTGCTTTTTATCTTGCCCTTCTTCCAGCATCTGCCCCTCCATCAGATGAAACAGATGAATCCTGATTTTCTAAATGCCGCAGACAAAAGCCGCACCGGAAGATTCCGATGCGGCTTTTACCATCATATTTCTTTTATTTTATCCCAATATTCCTTGGCGGCCTGTTCCATCTTATTGCCGGCCGGATGATAATACACCTTATCCTTGATCTTGTCCGGCAAATACTGTTGCTTTACATAGTGCTCCGGATAATTATGAGGATATAGGTAATTCTGACCCTTCTCCACGGCACCCTCTCCATCGCAATGTTGATTCTGCAACTGTCGGGGGATTGTGCCGGTATCCATGTGTTCAATATCATAGAGGGCTTCATCCAAAGCCACATGGGCACTATTAGACTTAGGCGCCGTAGCCAAAAACACCGCTGCGTGCCCAAGGGGGATCCTTGCCTCAGGAAATCCCAGCATCAAAGCACTATCCACACAGGCTTTGACTACCGTAATAGCCGTTGGGTGGGCAAGGCCTATGTCCTCGCAGGCAATGACCATCAAACGACGACAGATAGACTGCAAATCATCCGCCGCAATCAATCGGGCCAAATAATGCAGGGTTGCATCGGGATCGCTGCCCCGAATCGACTTTTGAAAGGCACTTAAAACGTCATAGTGACTGTCACCCTTTCGGTCATACTGAAAGGCCTTTTTCTGGCTGCATTGTTCCGCCGTTTCCATGGTCAAGCAAATGGTGCCATCCTTCTTTGGCGGGGTATAATTGGCGGCTAATTCTAAAGCATTCAGGGCTTTGCGAACATCGCCGCCGGACATCTCTGCCAGTTGCAGCAAAACACCATCTTCCGCCACAATAGGATTTTTAGGAAAGTCTTCTCTCTGCAAAATCCCAAGGGCCCTTTCTAATGCCTGTGCGATGTCCTCTGCCTTTAATGCCCGAAACTCAAAGACGGTACTACGACTTAAAATAGCGTTATAGACGTAAAAGTACGGGTTCTCTGTGGTGCTGGCAATCAGCGTGATTCGCCCATTCTCGGTATATTCCAGCAGGGACTGCTGCTGTTTTTTGTTAAAATTTTGAATCTCGTCCAGATACAACAACACACCATCTTGCCCCAAAAGGCCCTCGCTTTCTTTCACGATAGCCTTAACATCCGCCACTGAAGCATTGGTGGCATTGAGGCGATATAAGGTCTTGTGGCTGGTCTGCGCTGCAATATTGGCAACGGTGGTCTTTCCGGTCCCAGAAAGGCCATAAAAAATCATGTTGGGAATCCGACCGCTTTCAATAATATTCCGCAAAATCCGACCTTGACCCAAAATATGTTGCTGACCCACGATCTCGTCCAAGGTCGTGGGTCTAATTCTGTCCGCAAGCGGCTTATTCATACAATGGATGTTTTTTGCAAAGTGCCTGTACCCGCTTTGCAACTTCCTCACGGTTTTCTTCGAAGTTGTCAATGACCATAAAGATCAACTTTGCAATCTCCTCCATATCTTCTTCAACAAAACCACGGCTGGTAACCGCCGGGGTACCCAAGCGAATTCCGCTGGTAACGAAGGGACTCTTAGGATCGTTAGGAATGGTATTTTTGTTACAGGTAATTCCCACCTCATCCAGATTATGCTCTACCTCTTTACCGGTCTTATCCTGCTTCAGCAGGCTAACCAGCATTAAGTGGTTGTCCGTACCGCCGGATACAATATCAATGCCTTGTCCCATAAGCGCCTGTGCTAAGGTCGCAGCATTCTTTTTTACTTGCAACTGGTATGCCTTAAACTCCGGCGACAACGCCTCTTTCAGGCAAACCGCTTTGGCGGCAATGACGTGCATCAAAGGACCGCCTTGGTTACCCGGAAATACCGCCTTATTGATGGCTGCGCCATATTCCTCTTTACAGAGAATCAAACCGCCTCTTGGACCACGCAGGGTCTTATGGGTTGTGGTGGTAACAAAGTCGGCATAGGGAACCGGATTCGGATGCAACCCGGCAGCAACCAGACCGGCAATGTGTGCCATATCCACCATAAGATATGCCCCCACTTCATCGGCAATTTCGCGGAATTTCGCAAAATCAATCTCTCTTGCATACGCGCTGGCACCTGCCAGAATCAATTTGGGTTTATTCTCATGGGCAAGTTTGCGAAGGGCATCATAATCGATACGATGGGTTACATCATCTACCCCATAGGGAACAACATTAAAATATTTGCCGGAGATATTAACAGGTGAGCCATGGCTTAGGTGTCCGCCATGGGCCAGATTCATACCCAAGAATGTGTCCCCCGGTTCCATAGTAGCAAAGAATACTGCCAAATTGGCCGATGCACCGGAGTGGGGTTGCACATTGGCAAATTCCGCCCCAAATAACTCCTTGGCTCTCTCCCGTGCTAAATCCTCTACGATATCCACATATTCACAACCGCCATAATACCGCCTGCCCGGGAAGCCTTCGGCATATTTATTGGTAAGGGGCGTGCCCATTGCCTCCATCACCGCAGGGCTTACAAAGTTCTCAGAGGCAATTAATTCAATTTTACTGCGTTGCCGGCCAATTTCCAAATCTATCGCCTTGGCAACCTCCGGATCAATTTTTCTAACTTGCTCCAATCCAAACATGATATTCCTCCAATGTTTATAATATAGTCACTTCTATCCTTTGTGCTGCAAAAAGTCCAAGTCAATTCACTACTTGAATATTCTTATGATCTATATTATAATATGAATATCGACATTTTGCAAGGGGGAATTTCCATGCGTGAAAGCCTGGCCGCAAAAAAACAACGGGTTTTAGAAATGATAGATATTTTTCATCATATTTACCAGGATGCAGACTGCACTTTGGAGTATCAAACCGCCTTACAACTACTAATTGCAACACAACTTGCCGCACAATGTACCGACGCCCGGGTTAATATCGTTACCAAAGATTTGTTTCAAAAATATCCTGATGTCTATGCCTTTGCCCACGCAAATGAACTAGAACTACAGGAAGATATCCGCTCCACCGGTTTCTTTCGAAACAAAGCACGCAACATCATCGGATGCTGCCAGATGCTGATAAACGAATATCACGGAGAGGTGCCAAAAACCATGGAGGCCTTGCTCCGCCTGCCCGGCGTGGGGCGAAAAACGGCGAATCTGGTCTTGGGGGACTTTTTCGGCATCCCCGGCATCGTAGTGGATACCCATGCCACCCGTCTTTCCAATCGAATGGGATTGACTACGCAGAAAGATCCCTATAAAATCGAACTGGATTTACAAAAAGTAATCCCCCAAAGCCATTGGGGGCAGTTCTGTCATCAACTAGTCTATCACGGGCGGGAATACTGCAATGCCCGTTCTCCCCGATGTGACACCTGTCCCATCCACCACCTTTGCCCTAAAATAGGAGTATAAAACACAAACCCCGCCGTCGGCGGGGTTTTTATTCTCTGCAAAGATTGTTTTACGCCTTCCCACGCAACAACATGATAAAACCGTCGTTGATATAAACCTTGCCGTTACACACATACGGGTTCGCTTCTGCACTTAAGCTTTGTATGCTTTGGAAATGTCCGCTTATATATAAAAGAGACTGTGTCATTTAATCCA
>JAZRPL010000089.1:0-1676 GCA_045649245.1 Ructibacterium sp. | reverse complement strand
CCTAATTGCGCCGATAGCAAAGATATCCACTATCGCTATAATAATACTATTGCTTGCTGTCTAAGTATTTCATTAGTCCTCCTATTGGTGGCGGGGTTGGGTTTTGGGATTTCCTGAAAAGTGTAGTTCAAAAATCTCCTACTCCGGGCCACAACGCTTTCTGAATTACCACATCAAAGGGAACTGCTGTTCCACTTCGTCAATGTCCTGTTTGATGATTTTATATTGTTCCGGAAAATGGATTTCCGCTGCGTGTAGATAGAACGCGGCGCGTTCCTCTGTCAAATTCACCTTGCGGGATGTGCGCGCGTAAATCTAATCCAGACTTATTCCGGTTGTTTCTGCAAACTCTTTATAACTGATACCTGCACCCTTTAGACCGCGCAGCATCCGCATTGCCTTGTCTTGTGTATTCATTCATCGTCCTCCAACATATCTACTTCTGCCAGCATTTCTTCCAGTGTCTTTATTTGTCGCTTCGGTCTCTTGATTTTTACCTTAATGACTTCTCTATTCTGCCACTTGCGTATCCATTCATCGATGTCAGCACAAATCTGTTCGCTTTCGCGCCGTTTCTGTTCCTATGCTTCCTGATTGGCCGCAACCATTGCAGCAACTTCCTCTTGGAACGGCTTATAGAAAAACAGGTTCCGGTAACGAGCAATATCCCGCTGGCCCAAATTCATAACCGCAAAGTAAAGCCATTCATAATCCTTTCCTTCCTCCAATAGTCGGTTGAACACATCCCGCGCAACCTACTTTGCTACCGGCTCCAACTTGCGCCCGTAGTCGTTGACCTCTTTTACATAGTCAATCATTGTCCCTCCTTTAGAAATCCAATGGTGGCGGGGTGGCAGTATTACCACTACCATTCTCTTTCTCTTTTTCATTATCATTATCATTTAACTGCGTGCGGCCTTTTGCGGTATATTCTGCGGTGCTATGCGGTGCGACCCGTTTTGCGGTGTTTGCTGCGGTGTTGCGGTTAAGACCGTATTGTTTCATTCTGCGCTGTATGGTATCAACGGAGCATCCATAGTGATTTGCTATTTGCTGTTGTGTCTGCCCGCTTCTCAGCATCGCCGCCAATTCTTCTTCCGGGACATTGATTTTCTTTTGGTATTTCTCTTTCGCACTGCTGATTGTGGCGATAATGCCGTCGAATCCAAAATCCCATATCTCGCTGTCCTCGTCCGGCTTCTCTCCATAAAGGCCATAACGCATTACGGCGGCTATGAAGTCATTGGCCTCCTACTGTTTGCCGCGCCGGATCAATCTTTCAAATTGTCTGTATACACTCTCATAACAAACAAAACTGTTTTTATATTCCATTACATCTCCTCGGCTCCATGATTGAAATATGTGGCGGCGCGCCCCCGCGCCAGGGCGCATTCATAAAGTTTGCAACTCCTTACTATCGCTACAGTAATAAGTAAAGATTTCCTGAGATAGTTCTGTAAAATTCAGAAAATTTCAGCATAAAAATTGGCGCAACGGTTTTATGCCGTCGCGCCAGGAATGTATCTGAAATAGCATCCGCTATTGAAAAGTGTATTTCTTATATATTACTACTTAAAAGTTGTAATTATAGTATAGTCGCTAAACTAATTTCAGACACATTCCTTGACAAAGGAAGGGCATTAGAAGTCCATATAGGCCTCACCCTCTATTACTTC
>JAZRPL010000088.1:0-1011 GCA_045649245.1 Ructibacterium sp. | reverse complement strand
GGTGCAATTGTTTTCAATGCCCCAGCACAGACACGCACTGAATACAAACAGTGAACCGATGTTGAATTCAAAAGACCCCGTTCCCTCAAAGGATAGGATAACGCTTGCAATCGTTACCAATGCAATGGCAATCCACAATCTTTTGGAAATAATCTCTTTGAAAACGAACAATGCAATTAGAGAGGTTGCCACAATTTCAAAATTGTTAATCAAGGAAACATTTGCTGCGTGAGAGGCCTTAATGCCGAACATTAGTAGAATTGGAGCAATAATATCCAGAACTACCATTGCAATGGTGTAGGGCAACTCCTTTTTTGTTAGCGGTTCAGTGGGGGTTGTTTTTCCAGTTGCCTTTGAAGCAATACTATAAACAAACATACCCAAGCCAGCACCCAGATACAAAAATGATGCCATCATTGTGGGTTCTACATAACCCAGCAACATTTTAGAAAAGGGAACATTTATTGCATATAGTGCGGCTGCAAGGAGTGCATATATGGTTGCAAGATTTTTTGTTTTCATTGATGGGGTCCTCGTCAAAATATAGTTTATTGAACAGTATTATACCATTTTTACCACAACAATTCAATGAATATTAAAAATCCGCCCGATTTCTCGGGCGGATAATTTTTGTTTTACAAAACCCGCAATTACTTGTTTGCGATTGCGGCCTGAGCGGCAGCGAGTCTTGCGATGGGCACACGGAAGGGGCTGCAGGACACATAGTCCAGGCCGATCTTGTGGCAGAACTCAACAGAGTTGGGGTCGCCGCCGTGCTCACCGCAGATACCGCAGTGCAGGCTGCCGCGGGTAGCCTTGCCCTTGGAGATAGCCATCTCCATCAGCATGCCGACACCGTTCTGGTCCAGCTTAGCAAAGGGATCGTTCTCGTAGATCTTAGCTTCGTAGTAAGCGTTCAGGAACTTGCCTGCGTCGTCACGGGAGAAGCCGTAGGTCATCTGGGTCAGGTCGTTGGTGCCGAAGCAGAAGAACTCAGCCCCGGTAGCCATC
>JAZRPL010000087.1:0-4542 GCA_045649245.1 Ructibacterium sp. | reverse complement strand
AATTTATAATATCAGTTATGCTCCAAATATTTTTTTAACTCTTCTTGTAGTTTTTGTTTAAACTTATAGTTTTCATAACAGGGTTCGCACATACTCGTCCAGCTAATACTTTTAACATCAGTGCTATTTGTAAATTTCTTATGACAAGAACTACAAATATGACTCTCATTTTTATCATCACTGTTTAACCAGGCAAACCCTTGTACCATTAAAAATATAACTAATATACATGCACCAACAAAACCCCAAATTTTACCTAAACTTAAAAAGCCAGGCTTCTTTTGTTGCTTTATATATTGATCGGTAGGTATAATGGTTTCTTCTAGTGCCTGCTCAATCAGCGCTCCCTCGCAATAAGGGCATTCGTCAAAAGCCTCACTAAAACTCCTTTTACAGTTAGGACAATATTGATTCATTCTATTACCTCTATAATTTAACGTTTCTCAATAAAACTCGTCATTATCTAATTTAAAACCACTACCCAATCTAAATATCACTTCATGGATTGGCTTAAATTCGAAAGAGTCTTCTGCCATCCATCAAATTTTTGCAGCAAGCAGTAATACAAAATTCCAAGAATAAAAATTCTTGGAATTTTAGAAAAATCATATGATCATTTTAAAGAGATTATAATTTCTTTTCCTGCTCTTCCTGAACATCTTCAAACGCAGAAAGCATCGGTTTTAACTCTTTCCCTTTCAGTCGTCTGTCAATATAGTTCCGTGTAATTTTCATCACAAGGCCCGAAAGTGCAATAACACCAATCAAGTTAGGCACCATCATAAGTCCGTTAAAGGTATCGGAGATATCCCAAGCAAGAGAAGATGTCAAAAGCGCTCCGCACATGATAGCAGCAAGGTGAATCACTTTGTAAAGCATGGTAGCCTTCACGCCAAACAGATACTCCCACGCCTTGGTTCCGTAATGGTCCCAACCGAGAACCGTAGTAAACGCAAACAACAAAATTGCAATGGCAACAAATCTTTCGCCCCAAATACCAAATACCCCTGCAAAAGATTTAGCCACCAAGGTTGCATCCCCGGCACCTTCCAGCAGCATTGCGCCGGTATCCAAATCAATAAAACCGGAGGTAAGTACCACAAGGGCCGTCATGGTACAAACAACCATGGTATCTGCAAACACCTCAAAAATTCCCCAAAGACCCTGACGCACAGGTTCAACAACGTTGGAATTAGAGTGCACCATTACCGAGGAACCAAGGCCTGCTTCGTTAGAAAACACACCTCTTTTACAGCCTTGTGTGACAATATCTTTAACCACAATACCACCAACACCACCTAAGGCTGCCGGCACCGTAAACGCATATTGGAAAATAGCCTTAAATGCCGCTCCAACGCTTGCATAATTTATCCCGATGATGATGACACTTCCTAAAACAAATAATACAACCATAGCAGGAACAACTTTTTCTGCAAAGGTAGCAATTCTCTTAAGCCCTCCAACAATAATCAGGGTCGCAAGAGCAAGAAGTACAAGACCGATCACGAGATGGTATACCGATACGCCTTCATAAAGCATATTGGAGGAAAGCGCCGGAATGTCAAAGGCCGATACGATATTTACCACAATTTTATTAATCTGTCCCATTGCGCCAATACCCAAGGATGCTAAAATACAGAAAACCGAGAATAATACCGCAAGAATCTTGCCAATGTATTTACAACCTTTCATTTTACCAAGGCCGTCCTGCAAATAATACATAGCACCGCCGGACCATTCGCCGTCATGATTTTTTCTGCGGTAGTAGATGCCGAGAACATTTTCAGAGTAGTTTGTCATCATACCGAAAAATGCAGCGAGCCACATCCAGAAAACCGCACCGGGACCGCCGCCTACAATGGCCGCTGCCACACCGGCAATATTTCCTACACCAATGGTTGCCGCAAGAGCGGTACACAACGCCTGAAACTGCGAAATTGATTTTCCTTTTACATGACCGGAAACATCTTTTTGGAACAATTTCCCCAGGGTTTCCGAAAACCAATGTCCAATATGCGTAATCTGAAAAACCCCTGTTAAAATTGTCATCAAGACACCGGTTGCCAAGAGCAGATAAAGACCCTTGCCCCAGACAAAACTGTTAATACTGTCATTTAACTCTGTTAATCCCACAAACCAATTCTCCATTTTTCTCCCTCCCGTTTTCGCTAAAGCAAAGTAAATAAAAAGCGGAGTTTTGCATCACAAAACTCCGCACAAAAATCAAGCCTGTATAAGACTTTTTTCTCCGTCCTTTTGCCTGAGAGATTGAACCAATTACGGTCTTACACCTTCGGCATCCTTTTTAAAAATCGGACTTCTCCGGAGTGCTATCCGTCTGCAGTCATTGCTAACAAGCGCCTGAGAGCGTTACTCCTTCGGCAAGGCAGATGCCTTTCTCCTGCATACTTCACTTAGCGTAAATATTGAATTAAATACAGTATAATACTATTTTGTCATCTTGTCAATCCTTTTGACGAAAATTGTCCCTTACAGGAACCCCAAGCCACTTCCTACTTATCGCTTCGGCTCCTTCACAGATCCGCAACTACAGGAATTGCTTTTGCACTGCTTGGCATAAGGACAGCCAATACAGGTTTCGCCGCGTTTTTTCGCTTTATAAAGATACCACGCCGCAGAACCTGCAATCATCAAAATAAGTACAACCACCATGATATTTTCCATATTTTATACCTGCATTCTAACTTTTTTAGAATCTGCACCGCCACCTAATGCATATTCTTCTTTCCGTTTCTGATTGGAATTACGGATAAGCAGCATCACAATCGTCGCCATCACCGCTATTGCCATCAATCCGGCAATGGCTGCAACGATATCCAAAGACGCCGGCGCTGTGATCAACGTGCCGATGGTATATACCAAATATGCTACGGTATAGCCAACTGCAAGTTGCAGTCCAATACCGCCCCAAACCCATTTTGCGCTCTTCATTTCTGCATTCATCGCACCAATAGCGGCAAAACAAGGAGGTGAATAAAGGTTAAACATCAAGTAAGCGAGTGCTGCAGCCTTTGTGATGGCAAATGCGGTGGCAACTTCTGCACCTGCACCTTCCATAAGGACAAGTTCTTCCGTATCAATAAGATTCTCAAGCCCAACGAAGCAAACTGCAAGTGTACCAACTACATTTTCTTTGGCAATAAAGCCTGTCACAGCGGCGGCGGCCAACTGCCAACTGAAAACGCCGACAATGGGAATCAACAGATATGCAAAAGGCGCTGCTATCGACGCAAGAATGGAAGAATCAGCAGTTTCAGCAACACTAAAACTCCAATCGAAGGATTGCATAATCTGAACGGCTGTATTACAAAGAAGAATAATGGTAGCCGCTTTTACTATGTAAGCCCAGCCGCGACTGCACATTGACTTGCATGCACCCCAAAGAGAAGGTGCCTTATATTCAGGCAATTCAATAATGAAGAATGATTTTCTTGCCTTGTAACCTGCAATTTTGTTTACCAACAAAGCACCTAAGAATATGAGTACAATCCCGGAGAAATACATCAGGGTACTAACCCAGCCAGCATCCCCAAAGAATGCACCTGCAAAAAGGGCGATGACAGGAATTTTAGCACCGCATGGCATAAATGGAGCCAGCATTGCTGCTGCCCTGCGTTCCCGCTCATTGCGTATCGTGCGGCTTGCCATGACACCGGGCACGGCACAACCAATCGCAATCACAAAGGGAATGACCGACTTCCCGGAAAGACCTACCTTCTTAAAGATAGGATCCAGCACTACTGCTACACGGGACATATAACCGCAGTCTTCAAGGATCGCAATCAAGAAATACATGACCATAACAAGAGGCAAGAAACCAACAACGGCAATAACACCGCCAATCATACCATCAACCAAGATAGCCGAAAGAAGCGGATTTGCATCACCCAAAACCTCTCCAACCCAACCTTGGAAGCCTTCAAGAATGCCCACAAGCCAATCGGCAATCGGCGCACCAACCCAAACCTGAGAGATTTGGAATACAAGATACATCACAACGGCAAAAATCGGAATACCCAGCCATTTATTTGTAAGAACAGCATCAATCTTATCATCAAAGTTCTTATCTTTTGTAAGAACCTTACGGGTTTCAACATCCTTTACGATTCTATTGACAAATTCAAAACGCTTACGGTCATCAGCCGCCACGACACTTTTGTCCGTCAGGTCAATGTTCCCTTGATGATAAGGCGCCTTTTGTATTTTCCCCTTCTGATCTACAACGATTTGCATCATTGCTTTCAAGCCAACCGCAGAAGTGGAAACCGTATTGACCACCGGACATCCTAATTTTTCGGATAATGCCTGGATGTCGATCTTGGTATCCTTCTTTTCGTTAATATCACTCTTGTTCAAGGCCACAACAACAGGAATCCCAAGTTCTAACAGTTGGGTGGTAAAGAATAAACTGCGGCTTAGATTGGTAGCATCCACGATGTTGATGATGACATCAGGATTCTCCTTCTTTACATAAGAACTGGTAATGCTTTCCTCCGAGGTAAACGGCGACATAGAGTAGGC
>JAZRPL010000086.1:0-2264 GCA_045649245.1 Ructibacterium sp. | reverse complement strand
TGCAGAAGTTCCGGCAGCAGCAAGGCGTGTCCTGGGAGAACATCGAAACGCTTTGCCGTCTGCTGGATTGCCAACCGGGAGATTTGCTGGAATATATAGAGAGTGAGGGATAAATGTGGCTAAGTTAAAAGTGGCGCTTCGTGGCGGCTTTTCTGACCGCAATAAGATAAAGGAAGAAAACACTACAATACAAGCTACTGACTTTGATAAACGGACACGGACAGCATTAGCCAATGTAACGGATATTATTATCCAGGGTTATTTTCCCCATATGGAATACGCCCATCATACATCTTGGAAGTGTTATGAGAATCAGGATTTTATGAAAAACTTGCTGGCCAATGTTTATAGTGAAGTAGTTGATTGGTCAAAATACTACATATACAGCATCTTTATAGATATAATTCAAGACACTCTTTTAACAGATGATTACGATGCGGTTCTTTCTGTAATTGAGTATATCTCCCAGGAAGCGCCAAAGTATACACACAAGTTTATTATGTATAAAGGCAAACGCCATACCGCAGAAAGTCTTTATAATATAATTTTTGAGCAAGAATATGTCGGATACCGAATCATTAACGGTCAAGCGCAAGCTATTACCGACAACAATGAGATTCAGGCGATTCAGGCAGCCACACAAAACAAGTATGCCGAAGTGAAACAGCATATTGACAAAGCCCTTGGTTTCCTATCAGACCGTCAAGCTCCTGACTATGCCAATTCTATTAAGGAAAGTATTAGTGCGGTAGAGCGGATGTGTTCCATTATTCTTGGAAAAGCAACCACTTTGGGAGATGCTTTGAAGCATTTGGAAGATTCCGGCGTAAAAATTCATCCTGCCTTAAAGGGCGCATTTGGTAAGTTGTACGGCTATACAAGTGATGCATCTGGGGTTCGACACGCTGGTGAACTTGGCGGTGCAGATTCTACTTTTGAGGAAGCAAAATTTATGCTGGTGTCCTGTTGCGCATTTGTAAACTACTTAACTGGTGTTATGGCAAAGCGGCCCTAACTCCCGGGGTATATTCCGGGAGCCAATAGCCACAGAACGCAAAAGTCGCTGGGGGTGGCCTCGATACTTTCCCTGAACATTTTTTATTCCGGGAAACGGAGAATTACGCCCATTATCGATGTGAGCATATTATCCCGTCTGACGGCTATAAACGAAAATAACGGCAGCCCGTTCCGTGTTTTTTGGAACGGGCTTCCGCCTTTTATTTGAAGTCTTTGAGTATTTCCTTCATTGCTTCATCGATTGTCGCTTTTAGGCTCTTGTGGATAAGTGCCATAATTGATGCTTCCAATGCGCCCTTCTTCTTTTTCTTCTTTCTCTTTGGGTCGCTCATTTCACGCTGACCTCACTTCTGACGATGACTTCTTCCTCGTCATCCAGCGATTCAAGCCGCTGCTCGATGTAGTTCTCCGTGGCGGATTTGCCGTTGAGCTGATACCAGTAGCGGGAGGGAAGCGTGCCTTGCTGATAAGAAATAAGTGTTGTAATATCCATTTTGGTTTCTCCTTTATATCGTATTTACGAGGGCAGCCGCAAGCGGCTGTCCTCGCCGCTGTTAGTTTGTGGTATCACCACAAACTAACGTGGTTTCTTTCATAGATATATAAAATTTGGGCAAGGGTTGTTAATCACAACCGCCCAATCAAGTCAAACATTTCCAAGATAATAGGGGAGATGTTTATACCGGAAAAGTTTGACTTAAAATAAGAAAAGCAACTGCCGGGGCTTGGCAGTTGCTATTTCGTATATTCATCGTTCAGAATATCGATAAGTTGATTGATTTCGTTCAAGTATATTGCGTTTGCCTTCATCTTGGGTCTCCGGCAAGGGTGGCCGCCTACATAGTTGAACATCCGGTAGTAGGCTGCTTCTGTTCCTTCTTTGTTTTTGTATTCCCAGTAGATGCGCCATCCGGCGCAGTAGGTTTCTTTGCTGATTTCGGTACAATCCCGCAATCCATCTTTACGCTTCTCTATTGCATAATAGGTGCAATCTTCTTTGTCAAACGCCACAAAGTCAATCTTTCCCAAATGCTCCACCCACTTGGCCACCGTTTTGTTGGAGGGTGGGTCTGTTTCATCATTTTCTTTTAATACGCTTGCCATTACTTCGTATGGTTTGGTGGCGAACTCTGGGCAACAGAACAGATGATAATATAGGGTTTTCAGTTTGTGAAAATCTGCTTGTGCGGGGATGCCTAGGGTGGTGATGCAGAAAACCTTGAAAGGGTCGTTGATAGCGGTGATGG
>JAZRPL010000085.1:0-7884 GCA_045649245.1 Ructibacterium sp. | reverse complement strand
TGTCCGCCATTTCTCTTCGATCCACGAAGTTACGTCCTCGGCCCTGGTCAGCATCACAATCGCCCCTCCTTGTTCCAGATATTCGCGCAGACGCAAAACAACATCCAAATTCACATCCTTTTCTATCACCCCATTAGCACTTGCGCCCGCATCAAAACCTCCGTGCCCGGCATCAAGAACAATGACCTTATTGGAAACAGGTGCAGAAAACACACCTTCTGCCTGCTCATACTCTTGTCGAAATACCCCACAAAGCAATAAACCCACCAGGGCCAGCACTAAGATAGAGAACTTAACCAGATCCTGTTTTTTGGCAAATAAAAACAAATTCATCACCCCATTCATGATATGAGATGATGAATTTAAATATGTGCAATTCCTCGTTATAGAAACGTCGCTATTCTTCTTTATTCTTTTTGGAAAAAACCAATAATTCCACAATGGCATCCAGTAGTTTAAATTTAGTCAGACCTACAAAATATCCCGCCGTCACAAGAACCGGCTGCACAAAAAGTGCCAATACATAAGTTATAATCCGGCCATTGCCAAGAAAAGATTCAAAAGGGAAATACCACAACTTGTAAAGCATATCTGTTGTCCCCTGCAAACGATTATCGGTAAGAAAAAACTCATATTCGCCATAAAGAAAAGGTAGATTTAAAGGCCAAATATCAGGAAATCCCAGCCGCAACCCTAGCAGGAAAACGGGGATAATGGCTCCCAAAGCCGATATCTGAAAGGGGAAAGCAGGTCTTGGATAAGATCCTGGAATTTTCCGTCCGTCTAAGCGCCCATAATTCCATCCGATTGCATACATCGCACAGCCATAGGCAAAGGCTGTAACTGCACTGTAAATCATGGGGGCCCTTTCTACCAAAAACCAAAACGGCAGAATAAAAAACAAGGACAAAAACACGAATAATATATGAAACAAATTTAATTTAATGCACGCTTTAAGGTATCTCAAGGGAATACCCTCCTTGGTTATGATTTGGCTGCTTAGACAATAAACGACAAAAAGAAAAAGCCCGCTGCTTGCGGGCTTTTTTGGAGCGGAAGACGAGATTCGAACTCGCGACGTTCACCTTGGCAAGGTGACGCTCTACCACTGAGCCACTCCCGCATATCCATCTTACAAAGTTATTGTAGCATAGAAATAGGCCTTTGTCAAGGCCTTCACGAAAAAGTTTTTCATAATTTTTAACTGCAACACCCAATTGATAATCGTTTGTTCTTTTTTTATGTTGACTGCCATATCATAAAAATAGATTACATAAGATTTTGGAGGGATTCCATGAAAAAACAGAATTTTCTTTCTAACGCTTTATCCAAAGAATTAACAAGAAACCGACGCCAATATTTTTGGATAACAGGCCTCTTTCTGCTTGGCATCCTGACCGGTGCAATCTCAGCAGCACTTTCCGATTCCATGCCAGAAATGAAGGAATATTTTAACACCTTTCTTTCTGCATATCCATTGCAAGGCACGGCCAAAGCCGAAGTGTTCAAACTTTCTCTTCTTCATTATCTGCAACTTGCATTGTTATTATGGAGTTCCGGATGGTATGTCTGGCTGTTTCTACTAGGCCCGCTCCAGGTTCTGGGAAAAGGGTTTCGGATCGGCTTTACCGTGGTCTGTCTTTTGCGGTGCTTCCGGATTCGAGGTATTCTTTTTGCCGTTTTTTCCATTCTCCCACCAAACCTGATTTTTATTCCCACCCTCTTCTTTTTTGCTGTCTATCAGATACATTTTCTATCCGACCGACGTTATCTTGCCGGCGGCAGTGTTGGAAATCAGATCAAAAAACAGATTTACGGCAAAAACCTTCTGCATTTTGGATGTTTCCTACTTCTTTTATTTCTCTGTGCATTGATCGAAGGATATCTGGTTCCAAGCATACTGCGTCCACTATGCGGACTCGTTCTCCCATAGCCAAAAATCCGGAAAATGCTCGATTTTTTCAAAAAATACTTGCAAAGAGAACTAAAATTATGTAAAATAAAGAAGTAATAAGGAGGGATACACGTGGATCTATTGATTGACGAATATCTTACCTATCTGGAAAACGACAAAAAGGTTGCCGAAAATACTTTAGAATCCTACCGACGAGATGTTTTAAAATACGAAAAATATCTTGGAGAACAACGTATTGGCGGTGTTAAAAACTGCAACAATACCGTTGTTTTAAATTATCTGCTTTCTATGCAAAAGCAAGGGATGGCTGCTTCCAGTATCTCCCGCAGCCTGGCTGCGTTGCGTTCTCTTTACCGCTTTTTACTGCAAAAGCAGTATATTGCGAAAGATCCCACGGCAAGTATTCATGGCTTTAAGGCCGAAAAACGGTTGCCGCAGATTTTGACATGTCAGGAAGTAGAGATTCTGCTGGATCAACCCCAATGCAAAGATTTTAAGGGATATCGTGATAAAGCCATGTTGGAGATTCTCTACGCAACCGGAATGCGTGTTTCGGAATTGATCTCTCTCCATGTTACGGATGTGAATCTTTCGGTGGGTTATATCAACTGTTCTCATCGCGGGCAGACCAGAGTGATTCCCATTTATTCCATTGCAAAAACGGCCATTCGAGAATATTTAGACCGTGGCCGAAATAAATTGCCGAAAATTCAGGACGAGGATATTTTGTTCTTAAACCAAAACGGTGCAAAGCTGAGTCGGCAAGGATTTTGGAAGATTATCAAAGCCTACAAGGAGCAAGCCGGCATCCGGCGGGAAATCACACCCCATACTCTGCGACACTCCTTTGCCATTCATTTACTGGAAAATGGCGCAGACCTAAAGTCTATTCAGGAGATGTTAGGGCATATTGATATCTCTTCGACACAGGTGTATGCACAGATTGTTAAAAACCGTCTTTTGGATGTTTATGGAAGCACCCATCCAAGAGCGAAATCAAAATAATTCGCTTTCCATTTCCCTGTTGATTCCTTCGCAAATGGGGAATTTCTCAACTATTATACTTGCCGATGCGAGGCGGCAGAATGGAGTGTCCTATGAAAATACTAGTCATTGGCAGCGGCGGGCGGGAGCACGCCATCGTCTGGAAATTAAAACAAAGTCCCAAGGTAGACAAAATTTACTGTGCGCCCGGGAACGGCGGAATTGCAACTCTTGCAGAGTGCGTTCCGATTTCGGTTATGGATTTTGACGCCTTAGTTGATTTTGCAAAGGAAAAGCAAATCGATTTAACAGTGGTTGCCCCGGATGATCCCCTTGCAGCAGGAGCGGTAGACGCTTTTGAGGCAGCCGGATTACGGGCTTTCGGCCCCAATCGTGATGCAGCCATCATCGAAGGAAGCAAAGCCTTCTCCAAAAACCTAATGAAAAAATACCATATCCCCACTGCTACCTATGAGATTTTTGACAACAGTGCCGATGCTGTTGCTTATGTGCAAAGCCAAAACCAGTTCCCGGTTGTTGTTAAAGCAGACGGTCTGGCCCTTGGCAAAGGGGTGATTATTGCACAGACCTTTGCAGAGGCCGAAACGGCCATTCATGAAATTATGGACGATAAGATTTTCGGTGCTGCCGGTGGCCAGGTTGTGATTGAGGAATTTTTAACCGGACCGGAAATCTCTGTCTTAGCATTTACAGATGGAAAAACAATAAAACCCATGGTTTCTGCACAGGATCACAAACGAGCCTATGACAATGACCAAGGTCCAAATACCGGCGGCATGGGCACCTTCTCCCCCAGCCGTATCTACACAGATGCATTGGCACAGGAATGTATGGAAAATATTTTTCTTCCGACTATGCACGCCATGAATGCAGAAGGACGTACCTTTAAGGGGGTTCTTTACTTTGGCTTAATGAAGACACCCCAAGGCGTTAAAGTGATTGAATATAACTGCCGTTTTGGAGATCCGGAAACCCAGGTGGTATTACCAAGACTCAAAACTGACCTTTTGGATATTTTTAATGCAGTCATTGACGAAACTTTAGCGGATCTGGAAATCACTTGGGAAGATAATGCCGCTGTTTGTGTCGTTCTTGCCTCCGGTGGCTATCCAAAATCTTATCAAAAAGGGTATCCCATACAGGGTCTTGACATGGCAGAAAAAGAAGGTGCTCTCATCTTCCACGCTGGATCCATTTGCCAAAACGGCGTATTCCAAACCGCTGGCGGCCGAGTTCTCGGTGTAACTGCTACCGGTAAAGATTTGGATGCTGCCATTTTGGCAGCCTACCAATATGTGGATATGATATCATTTCAGGATATGCATTACCGCAGGGATATTGGAATCAAAAAAGAACAATAATATCTTTAATATTACGGCCTGCCGGTTTTGGCAGGCCATTTTTATATTCTGGAACTTTTTCTTGTTTTTCCCTGCTTGGTATGATATACTAAAGTTATGAATTTTCTTTTTCAGCGAGGTGTTTTTTATGGGATTTGCATTCTTGATTGCCATCCTTTTTTTGATTTGTGCCGGTATGATAGCCGTGCAATGCCAGACAAAAAAGGTAAAGAACCCCAAACGTTCTAAGAAATCTTTAAAGGGAAGCATTACTACTCCCCCTGTCGCTTCCTCTTTTTCTTCCTCCACCTTCTACGTGACCTTGCTAATTTTTTTGATTCTTCGTCTTTTAATTGCTGCGTTCACAAAGGGATATCCCAGTGATTTGGCTTGCTGGGCGGCTTGGGGACAACGGGTTTTTCAACTTGGACCGCAACACTTTTATGCACCGGATTATTTTTGCGACTATCCCCCGGGATATTTATATATCCTTGGTTTTGTGGCAGGGATTGCAGATTTTTTTCAGGTTTCTGGACAAGGTCTTGATTTTCTCGTCAAATTACCCGCCCTTTGCTGTGACATCTTTTTATTTGTATTTCTATTTCAACTTGGAAAAAAATACTGGGATCAAAAGACAGCCTTATCCCTTGGCAGTCTGTTTCTGCTTACCCCAATCTTTTGCTTTGATTCTGCAGTCTGGGGACAAATCGAATCCGTTCTTTTACTCTTTTTATCAATTTCTCTATACAAACTCTACAAAAAGCAATATCTTTCAGCGGTTTTACTCTATGTTCTTGGTGTTTTAATTAAACCACAAGGTCTGATTTTGGCGCCCATTTATCTGGTTGCTGTTTTAGAAAGCCGAAGTCTAAAGGCCATCTTTTCTTGTATTCTAGGAGGTTTTCTACTCTTTGAGGTATGTACAATACCATTTTCTACCGCATGGCAGTCCTATCGCGGTATTTCGGCTTTTTTTCACGCACTAAACCCATGGTGGGTTGTTGAAAAATATACAACCACACTGGCCTCCTATCCCTATTTTAGTGTTAATGCCTTTAATCTTTACGGCCTGCTCAATCTCAACTGGGTTTCCTTGGATACGGGGCATCCCATTCTTCTTTCCTTTCTCAACGGCGCTATCTTAGCCACAGCCGTTTTGGGCACCTTGTTCCTTTACTTTAAAATAAAAAACCAGGCTTCCCGTTTGTTTTTAAGCGCGTACTTCCTTTTTGGATTTTTATTTACTTTTGCCTTTAAAATGCATGAACGTTACATTGTTCTTCCCTTGTTTTTTCTAATTCTTGATTATATTTTCTCCAAAAACAAAAAGATACTTTATCTCTTTTCGGGACTAAGCACTGTAGGATTTCTTAACCTTTATTACGTATTACAGTTGGTACAAGGAACCAATGCCGCACCGGATTATCGACTGGTTGCACCTCTTTCCTTTTTAGAGGTACTTCTTTTCCTTCTTAGTCTTTGGATTATTTATCGAGACTATATCCAAACACCAAAATCAGGAGAAGAGACAAAAAACACTCCCTTTTTCTCTTCCATACGCAACCAAATAAATTCCTCGCCTAAAATATCCTCATGGTTAAACACATTATCCGGCTATCCCCATCGGGAAAAAATAACAAAAAAAATGACCAGATTGGATTGCTATCTTTTATCTATTATCATTTTGGTATATTCTTTGGTTGCCTTTGTAAACTTAGGGGATCGAACCGCACCGCAAACCTACTACCAACCCAAAGTAACGGACGAAAGTTTTGTTATTACCTTTTCTGATACAACTACATTGTCCGAAATAAATTATTATTGCGGCATTGGTGATGTAGGCACCGATCCCGGAATCTTATTCCAAACCTCGCTTGACGGTGCTACATGGACCGGGCTTTCTCAACCTTGTTGTACGCTTGACAGTGTTTTTTCTTGGAAGGTACAGTCTATCGATCCGGTACAGGCAAAATACCTACGCGGTATGCCTCAATCTACGGAGTATACCCTATTTGAAGTCGGCTTTCGTGATTTAGAGGGAAACTTGATTGCTATCGAATCCATAACCGGAAAAGGAGAAAGTAACTTTTCTGCTATGATTGATGAGCAAGCCTGTGTTACCAATCTTCCCTCATATAAAAATAGCACTTATTTTGATGAGATTTATCACCCCAGGACTGCATACGAACATCTCCATGGTATGCCTTATTACGAAACGACCCATCCCCCGCTTGCAAAATTAATGATGGCTGTGGGAATCTCCTTATTTGGCATGACTCCCTTTGGTTGGCGTTCTGCCGGCACTTTAATGGGCGTTTTGATGCTTCCTATCTTTTATCTATTTTTAAAACAATTATTTGGCCGAACCCGTTATGCCGTGATGGGAACATTACTCTTTGCCTTTGATTTTATGCATTTTTCCTTGACTCGTATGGGCACCATTGATTCTTATCCGGTCTTTTTCATCCTATGCATGTATTATTTTATGTATCGTTTCGGCATCTTGGCAACAAGATGGGCCAAAGGAGAGACGGTCTCTCGCAAAAGACAACTGCTTTATCTCGTCCTATCCGGTGTTGCTATGGGACTTGGCTGTGCCTCCAAATGGACGGCTGTATATGCTGCGGCAGGGCTGGCAATCGAATTTTTTATAATCTTATATCAGGTTTGGAAAGATCTACCACAAGACAAAAAAGGGGAATTTCTCCCTTTCTGTGCTAAAACCTGTAGTTTTTGTCTGCTCTTCTTTATCGTCATTCCCGCAGGTATATATACCCTCTCCTATCTCCCAATTTCCATGGTAGACGGGTATGGAAACGTATTTGAAGCCATGTGGAACAACCAGGAATATATGCTATCCTATCATGGGAAACTAGGAGGAACCCACCCCTATTCTTCCAAATGGTACACTTGGCCTTTTGTCTATAAACCCATGTGGGCATATCAGGCACCGGCGACCAGCATAAACGCCGATCAAATCGGATGTATCTCCATCTTCCAAAACCCATTCCTCAGTTGGCTTGGCATTGCCGCTTTCTTCTATTCCCTGTATCTTGGGTGGAAACAGCGAGATCGCCGTGTCTTATTTATCCTGATTGCTCTGCTTGCACAATATCTGCCCTGGATCTTTGTTCGGCGCTATGCACTACAATATCACTTTTTTGCAACCATGCCGTTTTTGATTCTATTCCTTATCTATGCCATGGAAAATCTTGAAAAACGGTTCCGGAACTTTGGTTATCTTTCTGTTGGAATTACTTGCATTTGTTTGATTTTATTTCTAACCTTTTATCCCGTCCTGTCCGGGACACCTGTATCACGATTCTATGCAGAAACTATCCTAAGATGGTTTCCATCCTGGGTATTCTTTATTTAAAAAGCGGCGGTCACCCCTGACCGCCGCTTAATTTTTCTTTAAGAAATGATCGTATTTCTCCTGCAAAATAAAGAGACCCACAAATGCAAACAGTACCATCTTTGTCCATTGCAAGCGCACGATGGATGGCCTTTTGCGGATTAGGTTCTATGTGAGCAGAGATTCCATGCTGTGCAGAAATTTGGGGCAGTATTTCCGCTTGACAACAGCGGGGTGTTGGTATTTGCGTTACTACTACGCCTTTGGCA
>JAZRPL010000084.1:0-1018 GCA_045649245.1 Ructibacterium sp. | reverse complement strand
TGACCTTGGGTCCGTTGGGAGTCAACATCAAACCGAAGTACAAACAGCCCTGGAACATCCGACCTTCCTTCTTCATAGCGCGGATGGTGGGCAGGAAGATTTCCTTCATACACTGCTTGGCGATCTCCTCGGTGTAATAGGGGTTGGGTGCAACAGTACCCATACCACCGGTGTTCAGTCCGGTATCGTTATCCCCTGCCCGCTTGTGGTCCATAGAAGAAATCATAGGTACCACGGTCTTGCCGTCAGTAAAGGACAAAACGGAAACCTCCGGACCGGTGAGGAACTCTTCGATGACGATCTGATCGCCACTCTTGCCGAAGACCTTGTCGGCCATCATAGAGCGGACAGCGTCCATGGCCTCTTCCCGGGTCATAGCAATGATAACGCCCTTGCCCAAGGCCAATCCATCGGCCTTGATAACGGTGGGAATGGGAGCAGTTTCCAAATATGTAAGGGCTGCATCCATATCTGTGAAGACTTCGTAAGCAGCGGTGGGAATGCCGTACTTCTTCATCAAATTCTTGGAGAAGACCTTACTACCCTCGATGATAGCGGCATTGGCCCGGGGGCCAAAGCAAGGAATACCCTTTGCTTCCAGGGCATCCACGCAGCCCAGCACCAGAGGATCGTCGGGAGCAACCACAGCATAGTCAACTGCATTGGCTACGGCAAATTCGGTAATCTTGTCGATATCCTTTGCGCCGATGTCCACGCAGGTGGCATCCTTGGCGATGCCACCGCTGCCGGGCAGGGCAAAAATCTCTGTTACAGAGGGATTTTCTTTCAGTTTCTTGATGATGGCATGTTCTCTGCCGCCACCACCTACAACCAGGATTCTCATATAGGGAACCTCCTGTATAAATTCTTAGTGGTGGAACAGACGCATACCGGTAAAGGCCATAGCCATACCGTTCTTATCGCACTCAGCAATAACCAGGACACCACGGATGGAGCCGCCGGGTTCTGCAACATAGGAAACACCGGAAGCCTTAGCCCGCTTAATGCTGTCGGGGAA
>JAZRPL010000083.1:0-1494 GCA_045649245.1 Ructibacterium sp. | reverse complement strand
AAATCCGGAAAGAAAAACTGTTGAGTGAATCCACGGTTCAAAAGCTCCGTGCTGGTATTGGTGTCTCTTGGGAAAACATTGAAACCATCTGCTCTCTCCTGGACTGCCAGCCCGGAGATTTGATTGAGTTTGTGAAAGATCCTGATGTTCAGGAAATGGGTGATTGATTTTCCCGAACAAAATCAGCCCTTAAATTGGCCTTTTCTGGCCTGAAAACCTTGCTCCAAAAGTGTAGAGGAAAACAACTCATTTTCTGGACACCCGGGGGGCTACATTTCAGGCAATCAAAAAAGAACTCCTGTTTTCTGGTATAATTAGGACACAACTCCCACGAAGGGAATATCCCAATCCAGGAGACGGACTTGATGACTGTGAGCGATAGAGCAACCCTTTCATCGTCCAACATCCAAAAGTAGAAAAACAAAAAAGGAGGCAGCCAGTTCAAAGATTTCCCTGTCTAGGGTCTTATCTTCCTTGAACCGGCTGCCGCCTCTGTTTATTTCCATCCCTTGAAAATGTCATCCAATGCTCGGTTGATGGTATCTTCCAATGCCTTTTCCTGTTGGCTTGATAATCTGATTTCCGCATCTCTCTCCCCGAACTATCTGGTCATCTTCTTCTACTGGGCATACATTATTTGCGCTGGTGTATAACCGTCCAAATACATAGTTGGGTAGTATTCCGGAACTGTTCTATGGTAGTAATCCAATAATGTCATTTTCGCTCCTCCTTCCTCCTGACACACCACGCTTTCACTACTTTGCGGGAACGCCGCTGTTGCGGCGATAACGCAAATAGTGACGCGGTTCTTCTATTATTCTATGAAAGTTGGGCCAATCTCTTTAACTGCCAATACCCAAAATAAAACTGCCAAAATTGTATAAATCCATAGGGAAAAATACAAAATTGGCAGTTGCTATCCATCAGGGCTTGGTTCTATCACCGCATAGCGAAGATTGTTGGAACGGCCTTCGGTGATGGAGTAATCGTTATCTATTAAAATGTCTTTTATTGTAGGCCAACCACAGAGACGATTGTTGGCGTTCCGCAAGTTTAGAGTGTTTATCAGGTTTCGCTTGTCCTCGCTAAACAAGTGTCGTCCCAAATATTCAGGAGGAACTTTCACAACGGGGATTTCTTCTGTTGGCAGGTAGAGGGTCTGTAAATCGCTATTAACACGCCCCCGCACTTGTATTTGCGTATCAGGATTAGAACTATTTACGATGACATAATCAACTTGCGATTTTATTTTCAAGGAAGTTTCAGAACTACTGTTGATTATCAGCAAGTCGTATTGGGGTGGGATGGTCCAGTCTTCTAAAATGCTCCTTCTGGCTTCCATCTGTTCGTTGTTCATTGGATGGTCAGGGTTGTTGATGCTCCAAATACAAACCGGAGAAAAGCCCATAGACTTTGCTATTTTTTCAAAATCAATCATAGCCCTAATTCGGCTGATGTAGCACAGCCCTACGCAACCAGCATCTACCCGGTCAA
>JAZRPL010000082.1:0-4771 GCA_045649245.1 Ructibacterium sp. | reverse complement strand
CGTGGAACAGGGGACAATGCAGGTACCTACACAGCGTATGTTAAAAAAGGTGATAGCCACGGCTGGTATCAGGTGGTTTCTATGACTGGACGGGACTACACCACGTCAACAAATACCTTTGCATCCATGGTGCTTAGTAAGAGTGCAGTGGGCACTGCAACCATTGATTATGTAGAGATCTATGGACCGGATGATGCGTTGATTTTAACGGATGGTGCAAATGTGTCCTGCGTGCCGGAAACAGAAGATACCTTGGTTTATCCGGAAGAACTTCGTGCTATCGTAAAGGCTGGCGTTGAGGGGAAATTAACCTTGGCCGGATATAATGACGAGGATCATTTGGTTATAGCAATCCCCTATGAAATCCTCAGTTCCGAAACAGACACCAGTATGACCTTTGATGTGTCAGATACGGTTTGGCCGGATGTTCGGTATGTAAAAGTATTTTTATGGGATGGATTTGAAAACCTAACACCAACCGAACTTGAAGTCAAAAAATTGAACAAATTGAACAAATAAAATACCTCTAAAACACCACAAAGGAATGGACTTTGTGGTGTTTTTTTACAAAAAAAGCAAAAAAGTGCACAAAATGACGCAATTTTCTTGCGGTTTTTTGGATATTATGTTATATTTAGGAAAATCTAGAGGAAACTCATGAAAGGAGGACGAAGGGAAAATAGCGGAGAGAGAAATGTTCCAAAGTGAAACTTGGCACCATGGCGTCTGACACAAAAATCGTAATCAAAGGATGTTGTATCGTTATTATTTTGCGATGATACAACAAGCAATGAACGCGATAACCAACAGCATGGCGCATGATAGTGCGCATATGCAGAAAGAGAGGTTTTATCATGAAAAAAGTTTTAGCAATTATGATCACAATGAGTCTGTTGATTACCATGATGACCCCCCTGTCATTATTGGTTTCAGCAGCGGAATGGTACGATGAATGGGTTTGCACGGGCGGAGCAACAAAAACAAACGGAAGTATTACCTTAACCAGTGAGGACGGAGCACAGTCCCAAGCAAAACTGCCGTGGGTAGCCAGCGAGCGGTATGATGTGGAATGGACTATGAAGATCAATACATTCAGTGGGGCGGAGAACTTTCAGATTTTCACAGGTACCCATCGATTATGGATGTATTTTTATGAAGGAAGTTTTACATACAGAAATGCATCCAATACCGGAGTCAGAGTAAATTATGATATCGGTACTGATACACATACCTACCGGGCGATAGGCAATGGCGGTAACTGTGATTTGTATATTGACGGATATTTTGTAGGTACACTTGAACTTTGCACGAACACAGAAACGCCGAATATCAGAGCCTGGAATATGGGGCAGAATGGGATTACGGCAAGTTACGAGTTAATGAATGTTACCATTCGTGAGCCGAAAATAAGTTATGTTACCTTAACCTCGGGGAATACGGCAACAGGATTTTCAGAAGACTTTGAAGATGCCGCAGGGGATTACAGCAGTTGGGTAAAGGCACAGGCTGATAATGCCTGGCATGTAGCAGACGGGTATCTGCAATGTACAGAATATGTAGCAGGTTGGCAAGGAATCAAGAGAAGTTTTGGTGCAATGGGGAATTGGGATTTTGTGTTTACGGCACGGATGCGGTTTCCCAGTATAGGAAACGGTGTTGGATTCCAACTCTTTATCCCCGGGCATTCGGTTCGCCTTAGGGTAGAGGATGACGGATATCAAATGGATACCAAAACCGGAACGGTGGATAGCGAATATATCAAAAGCCCCGGCGAAGATTGGCATGATTATCGGGTAGAAACCTACAATCATTGTGCCAATGCAGTGGTATATGTTGATAATGAAGTGATGTTTGACATCGAATTGAAAGAAGAAACCAGAACCGATTACCAGGTATATCTGTATACCCGCGGTATCGGTGGCGAAGCCGGTCAGATACAGGTAGATTCCATGGAATTTGCTCCGCAGGAAGCACAGGTGTTGAGTCTGAAGGCGCCGTTAGCGGGAGCGGAATATACCGAAGGTGAAACCATACCTCTGGCGGCATCGACCAGTGACGGTAGCGTCTTAAGTTCGGTAGAATACAAAATAGACGGCTATACAGTAGCAACAGGGACAGCCTCCGGGGACTATTACAGGGCAACTTTAAGTAATTTAAAGGCGGGTACCTATGAGATGACAGCCCAGTCGGGGAACCAAAAGAGTGTGACAGTTCCCTTTACAGTCCATCCGTCAGTTTCGGGAGAGATTGTGGCGGAAGAAAACGGAAGCGGACGTCTGGCAGTTAGTTTGGACGTGACAGATACCAGAGGACGGATTGCTGAGGTAGAATATCTTCTAGATGGTATTTCGGTAGGAACGATAACAGCAGCACCGTATTCTACAAACATTACTGCTACCGCTGCGGCGCATACCTTGACGGCGATCTGCCGTGATGCGGACGGAACGGAAGTAGTAGAATTGGTGAAGGATATATATCCTTCGCTGAGTGGAAGCCGTGCATCCATGAATTATTCTAATGATGTGAAGTATACCGTATCGGGTAGCAGCGGAACTGCAACCTATGAGTTAAAGAATGGAAACCATCAGGTAAAATTGGTACATAGTCCGGATCGTGTTACCTATCTAACAGATACCGGAGAAGAGAGTTTTAGTCCGGGTACGGGAACCTTTGAGATTCTTACCGATGGCGCTACAGCAGATGTGTATCGAAACGGACAACTGGCCTTTTCGTATTACCTGCCTCAAACCACAGAGGTTAGCACCGCTACCACCGAGAGTGGGTTGGCAATAGAGGGTTTGCAAGTAACCGTTCCGGAGAATCGGAAGAACTATTTTGTAAAACGAAATGTGACGGATCAGGATGCGATTTATAGGGTTTCTGATTTATCATATAACCATCACTTAGACTTTGTAGCAGGTGGAAACGATGAAGCGAGATTGGTAGTCAATGACGGCTATTATCGGACCGACCTAACTTTAAGTGACGGTAAGTTCTATGCATGGGTCACGAAAATGGATCGGTCAGAACCCTATTGGAACTATGTTGCCGATGCGTTAGAGGGAGAAGTCTATTATCGGGTTGAAACCGCAGCCGGATTATCCAGCCTATATGGAAACGGACGCTGGCTGGCATCCTTTAGAAATGGACATGCAGCAGGTGGAAACACAGTAGGAGTCGATGTGACGGCAGGAGCCTTGTCTTATCTGGCAGTTAGCAACCACACGGACTTGTATGTATACAATGACGACTTTAGCGGAGGCGGAGAGTTCTCCTCTTTGGACTACTGGCGGACAACGGATATGACAAGTTCGGTGAACACTGACCAGGGTGTGATGCAACTAGACGCCACAGGCAAGGAAAATGCCATTGCAGAATTGTCGGCTTATGCCGGGAATGCAGACTTTAGTGCCACTGTAAATCTGCAACAATGCACAGGCGGTTTCTGGCTGGGGCTTAGCCATAGTGTCAGTGATGCTTATGTTAAGATGGGATACAATGTAAGCACAGGCCGGTACGAAGTGGTAAATCAACTGCCGGATAAAGATCCGGAAGTGATTGCGACAGTAGCCGGCAGTCTGGCAACCGGCACAAATGTCCCGATAGAGTTAAAGATTCGGGAAAATGCAGAAGGAAAGACGGCAACCTTGCTGGTTAACGGATATGAGGTATTTTCCCAGATGCCGGTGGCAGAACGCCGCGGCAAGATCGGGTTTATCTTAAGCAACGGAACGGCTACGGTGGATCAAGTTTCCTACCGCGGAGATGCAAAGCCGGTGCTTGGCGTTACCGACAGCACATGGCCCAACAGTGAAGTTACCCCGACCCGGGATGTATTAGAGGATGGGGACAACGTGATTTTGGTAAGTTCGGCAAACCGTGTGGTTACCTCGGACGGCGGACGGACCTGGACCACGGAATCGGCCAAGAGCGGCGATGACTATAACATGGTCAAACTGGCAACAGGGGAACTTCTTTCTATTAAGAAAGTTTCTGTAGGAAAAGACAGCAACGGTTTGACATTATATAACTATTCAGCAAGACGTTCCGGTGATAACGGTGCAACATGGGAAGACCTTGGATATTTGATGGACCAAGGTGATATCAATGCAGGGGCAATGAGCAACAGAGTGTCCCAGGGTCCCTCGGGAAGAATCTATTTTGCACTGGCGGTAACAGCCACCGAGGCCTTTGGCGAAGGAACTGTTTATTACAGTGATGATAAGGGTGCAACTTGGACTCGGAGTAAAACCTATTTTGATGCAAGGGAGCTTGGGTATAGTTTCCAGGAACATGTAGTTTTGGAAATGCCAAGCGGTGTGACCCGTCTGTTCTTTAGAACGAATATGGGAGGAATCCACTACTTCGACTCCTATGATTACGGCGAGACATGGGATTTAACGCCCCATGCAACTCCGTTGTTCAGCACCTTAAACTGTTATAACATAGAGATAGATCCATATAACCCAGGTACATTGTACGCAGCGTGGGGTTATGATAACGCCAACTTGAGTCCTACCGACCAGCATCCGCGTACCCGTTGGGCCATAGCCCAGAGTACGGATGAAGGTAAGACCTGGCAGTTCCTGGGTACTGTTTTTGAGAACACTCAGATGGAAGCCGGTATGATGAATCTTAGCATCGGTGTAACCGAAGACTATCTGGTGCTGAGTGGGTTCTGTGATGATAACTTTACGGCGGGGAATCCTTGGTCTGCGCGGTTTATGCTGGTTGAGAAATCCGGCTTAAAGCCGACCATGGACTTTGAGGG
>JAZRPL010000081.1:0-56588 GCA_045649245.1 Ructibacterium sp. | reverse complement strand
AAAACATCTCCTTATATTTCAAGGTTTCTTGAGTTGGCCTGACACCAATTTGACACCATTTAATCTTGAATATCTTTCTCAAATTTTCGAATGAATTTTCCAAACAAGTCATTTGCATTCTTTGTTAAGTTGATTGTTTTGCCAGTTCTTAACTCAGTTTCTAATATCAAAGCATATTGCCTGTCTTTCCTCTTCCTTTTTGCTCAAAACTCTTGAACTTTCTCACTCATCACAATATCCCTTATAGATTTATTGATAGGGCAAGCAATCTACGCGCACAGTTTCTGTCCAAGTGCCATTACTACACTCATATCCAAACTTTATCAATCCACCATGTTTAGATGCAGTATTTGGATATAGATCGTCATTATCTATTATAATCATATGTGATAAATAATGGTCGGTAAACCCATACGCATAAGGAACTAATGACGCATTTCCATATTCATACAAATAATTATTTTTTAATCTTGACTTTCCATTAGCATCAATTACATCTAATATTCGTAATTTTCCGTAGCAATTTGTATATATACCCGAATATTCACTAGACGTCTCTGCAAAGGTTAAAATCAATGCTTCAGGAGATTCGCACCATTGCCAATGTCCCCATGAATCAAGTCCTGAACAGTTTTTATAATATGTTAAGTTACCGTCAAATTCTCTTACATTAAAAGGTTTATATCGCATTTCTAAACCATCTTCAATCCATATTTTAACCGCTCTTACTTCTGGAACCCATACAACACTTGTTCCATCTATACAAAGTAATTCATTAACATTTATTAGTGTTTTTCCGGCAATTCCACCATAAGTTGTGTAATAATACTCTCCCGTAACAACTTTAGTTTCTGTTGTTGTAATAGTTATATCCTTTTTTCCAATCTGTTTATTTGTAGGTTTAAAAGTAATTAAAGGACTAATATCATTTTTTTCTTTATTACGTGTCAACACAACCGTATTTGAATACTCATTCCAAAAAACGTCAAATCCGTAATTTTCTAAATCTTCCGCAGCAATTAATGTGTTGTTATTAAAATTATATGACGGGATAGGATAGTGATTTATATATGTAACCACATCTGTATATAGGGAATTCCCTAAGACACTATTAGCAGACACCGATACACTCGCCGTAAAAATAAATAATAGTAATAGAGTAACAAAACCAATTTTTTTCATAAAAACCCTCCGTAAAATAATAATGTAATTAAAAAAGGTGCATCAACTGAAGTCAACGCACCTGAAAAGCGCAAACTTCAATTGTCGCCAAATGAAACCCAACAAAAGCATATTATTAATACACTCGTCAAGTGAAATTTTATTTTTATCAATTCATACCGACTAAGGATTTATAGATTTATATGAAATAGGCGCATGAACTACGATTCCAAGTTTCATGGTTTTTCCTCTTTCTCTTCGGCATAGTTTTCACACAATGCCCATGGCATTGTCTTTCTTCCTTATAATTATATGTGAAAAAAGATCTTTTGTCAATTCCCTATCACGGCCCAAACTTGACAAAGCCTTATTTTTTCGATATAATTCCATTGATTTATTGATTTTGATGTAACCCCAATCCAAAGGAGAGATTCCTATGCAAAAGAAAACTTTGTCCTTGTTTCTTGCAACTCTGCTGCTCATAACCGCCGTTCCTCTTTCCGGCTTTACCTATACCGCCGTCTTTTCTGATGTTCCGGCAGACGCCTGGGAAGCGCCTTACGTTTATGACTTGGTAGACCGGGGCATTTTAAGCGGTTACGGCGATGGCAGTTTTGGTCCTCAGGATACCGTTAAACGCTGTGAATACGCCAAAATGCTGGTTGGCATTACCAACACCCCTCTTAGCAACAGCGTTTCTACCCCCTATACCGATGTGCCGGTTTGGGAATGGTATTTCCCCTATGTCAATAGTTCTCTAGCCTATATTACCGGTTTTACCAATGAGGGGGTTTTAACCTTTCAGCCGGAGTGGGATGCTACTCGGGAGGATGTGACGGTAGCCTTGATCAAGGCCCTTAACATTGATCTTTCCCCCTATCATGACCCTACCGATTATCTAAGACAGCGTTTTTCCGATACGGATTCCATCTCCATCCATAACCGTGCTTATATTGCAGCTGCAGTAGATAAGGGGTATATAACCGGAGATACCGACGGCACCTTCCGCGGTCAGGATTCTATTATCCGTGCCGAGGTTGTGGCTATCCTCTGTCGTGCCTTTCCGATGGGCGGCAGTCCCGTCGCCGGCAAAGTTGCCGCCGTCAATGGAAAACATTGACGGCTTTCTTTTTAGCCTGTTTATGATCTTTAACAAACACAACGGTTTTCTTTGAAGAAAGGAGTAATTTGATGCAATACCGAATCGACCCCAAAAGCGGCAATCGGCTTTCTGTATTAGGCTATGGTTGTATGCGGTTTACCAGGAAAGGACACAGCATCGATCAAACAAAGGCGGAACGGGAGATGGCCTACGCCATCGAGCAAGGCATCAACTATTTTGACACCGCCTATATATATCCCGGAAGCGAAACAGCCGTGGGCACCTTTCTGGCCAAAGGCTACCGCGATAAAGTCTATCTGGCAACCAAACTTCCCCATTATCTTGTCAAAAGTCTAAACGACGCAGATCGCATTTTTGAAGAAGAATTACGTAGACTGCAAACCGACCATATTGATTACTATCTCATGCATATGCTGACAGATATGGGCGGCTGGAACCGAATGCAGAAAATGGGCATTGAAGATTGGATTCGCAGACGAAAAGACGCCGGACAAATTCGCCAAATCGGTTTTTCGTATCATGGCGGAACAGCAGAATTTTTAAAGATTCTGGAATCCTACAACTGGGACTTTTGTCAAGTACAGTTCAATTATATGGACGAACACAGTCAGGCCGGCATCAAAGGTATCAAGAGGGCCGCTGAACTTCAAATCCCTGTCATTATTATGGAACCCCTACGGGGCGGCCGTCTTGCCGGGGGTCTTCCCGCTAATGCCGTCAAAGTTTTTGACAAAGCAACGCCCCATCGCAGTCCGGTAGACTGGGCACTGCGCTGGATTTGGAATCATCCCGAGATAACCTCTGTCCTCTCCGGCATGAATGACATGGACCAGATTACAGAAAATGTCCGCATTGCCGAAGAATCCACAGCGGGATGTCTTTCTCCGGAAGAGATGGCTGTTTATGACGCAGTCCGCCAGGAGATTAACTCGGTAACCAAAATCGGTTGTACCGGCTGCGGCTATTGTATGCCCTGTCCCCAAGGCGTGGATATCCCGGTTTGCTTCCGTTGTTATAATGTCCGTTTCTCCGATGGCTGGTTTAACGGTCTGCGGGAATATTTTATGTGCACTACCTTGCGCTCCAAACAAACCAACGCCTCCCGCTGTATTGGCTGCGGTGCTTGCCAGCGCCATTGTCCCCAGGGCATTCCCATCCCCAAAGAATTACAAAACGTTAGCCGGACTCTGGAGGGGATTCCCTATCGTGTAGCACGTTTTTTTGCCCGATTCGTCCACTTCTAACCATCTGCGTTGTATTTTAAGAGAATTGTGTGGTACACTATAAAGGAAACAAGGGAGGTGCCCTATGGTACGTTTTGCCACAGAAAAGGATTTGGAGTTTCTCAAACACACTTGGGATGTTTGTTTCCACGATCCGGCTGCTTTTATTGACTGGAATTTCCAGCGGAATTTTTCTCCTGCCGACACCCTGATCGCCGAATCCGGATCGCAACCTGCCTCAAATATGCAGTTGATGCCACATCGTATTCGGCTTCGTCATACGGAATATAACATCAATTATATTTCCGGTGTTGCCACCTTACCGGAATATCGACGACAGGGACTGGTGCGGGAGTTGTTTTCTTTTGCATTTCCCGAAATGCTGCGGCGTGAGCAACCCATTAGTCTGTTGGTTCCCTTTGACTATCCCTTTTACGAAAAATTTGGTTATAAGCAATGCTACGAAAAAACTTATTACCATACCAATCACCTGCCCCGAAGAGGTTTATATACCAGCCGTCATCTCGGTCCTGCACTGATCGACCGACTGGATGTTATCTATCGGCGGGCCATGGCAGACAAAACCGGCTATGCCCTCCGCACCACCGAAAGTTGGCAACGAATTTTGGAGGACTTATTACTGATTTCCAAAGGGAAAATCCTCTTTCACGAAACCGACGGACAGGAAGACGGCTATGCCCTCATTACCGCCCATACAGGTGGAGGATGGGATCTTCATGAAGTTTTGGGGCCTTGTGATCTTATGCTCCAGAGCGAGGTAAAGCCCTTTGCCATGGCACGGATTATCGATGTCCGAAAGGTTCTCAAGCCTTTGGTTATGGCTTTTCATGGATGCTGGCGAATTAAAATTATAGATGAATCCATCCCCGCCAATAATCAAATTCTCTGTCTAACAGATGGGAAAATTCTTTCCTGTTCCGAATACGATACCGAAATTACCATTGGCCAACTTACCCAACTGGTTTTTGGCTTTATCGAAGATTTTACCGGAACCGGACTCTTTCCCAAAACAAATCCCTATCTCAATATGATTTTTTAAATATATTCCAATATAAAAAGGGTTCCTATCCTAAGATAGGAACCCTTTTGTTATCTTTTTATGCTTTGCCGTTAGATCCAAACAACCGAATCTTCTCTGCAACCTTCGCTTTCACGCTGTCGCGAGCCGGTCCGAGGTATTTTCTCAAATCGAACAAATCCGGGGACTCGTTTAAGACTTCACGCAAGGTATCGGTAAATGCACACCGCAGTTCGGTATCAATGTTAATTTTATTGATTCCCAAAGCAATGGCCTTTTTGATACTGTCGTCGTCCACGCCGGAAGCACCGTGCAGTACCAGGGGCATTTTCAAATCATTTTTGATGGTAGCAAGACGATCAAAATCCAATTTGGGGATACCCTTATATTTTCCATGCGCAGTACCAATCGCAATGGCCAGATAATCTATGCCGGTTTCTGCGACAAACTTCTTTGCCTCTTCCGGATCGGTATACATAGCATCTTTCTCGTCTACGCTGATGTTATCCTCAACACCGCCCAAACGACCCAATTCTGCCTCGACAGAAACACCGCAGGCATGTGCTACATCAACAACCCGACGGGTTACTTCGATGTTCCCCTCCAAGGGATGATGAGAACCGTCAATCATAACAGAGGACCAGCCGTTTCTAACACATTTTACGGCAACTTCAAAACTGCCGCCATGATCCAAGTGAAGTGCAACCGGAACGCTGACACTATTGGCTATCTGACGAACCATGGTAGACAAAAGTTCAACCCCTGCATAAGACATTGCGCCCTGGGAGGTCTGGACAAAGACCGGAGATTTTTCCGCCTCTGCTGTCTCGACCACTGCCTGGAGCATTTCCATATTCACCACATTAAATGCACCGACTGCATAGCCGTTTTTGTGGGCATGATCTAAGATTTCTTTTCCTGTTACTAACATTTCTATAACCTCCATATATATAAATTTTATATTTTTCTCATTTGCTTTTACGAAAGAAATGATTCCTTCTCTTGTCTAAGTTCCAAGGTCTTCACATTCACATGAACCCACCGTACCGTAATAGAAGTAAACTCCTCAATAGCAGCCCGAATCCGCTCTCCTATCAAGGCCGCCTCTTTTGAGACACGGCAAGGGAAATACATCGATACGTCAATATCCAGCATCAGCCGCCCGCCCGGCGTGGTGGAATTCTTGATTTTTAAAACTTTATGGACACAAGAAAACCGCATAGCCTCATAGGTACAAATATCCGAAATGGCTTTAGGAGAAATTTTATATTCCCCCAAATAACTGTAGGCCGGCCGCATAACCGTTTTTTCTTCTACGATGGTTTGACCCTTCTTTTTAAACAAAAGATTTAAGGGGTCTATAAAATATCCGGAAAACTGCCGCTTAAGTTCGAAGGTTGGCACCGGAATTACATGCTTGCCTTGCTTATCCCGCATCTCGGCCGCAATTCGCCGCTCCTCCTCGGTAGAAACCTCCTCAATCCGGATGATTTTCTCAATAGGCTCAACCCCCAAGGCCTCAGCAATCCGCTCTACCATTTTATCACTGGTGCCGATGATCAATAAAGATTCTACTTGATTCTCCCGAATAGCACGACGCACCTCTTTTGCATGCTCCGGCTGGCTGAACACGGCACACCGCACCGACGCCACCTTGGTCGGTTCCCGCTTTGCCGATTTTCCGGCAATGATTCGATTATCCGAAATCAAAAGTCCGTCATCGATAATATAGTCAATATGATTTTCTCGGGCAACCCACATACTATGGTGGCTTTTTCCTGTCCCGGATTTTCCTACCAATGCATATACCTTCATGGCATATCCCTCATTCTTCTGCCCGGTTTTCTGTTCCCCGGTCATTTTCCATTAATTTATAAGAAAGCCGCATCAAACTGTCGCTTAAATGAACATTCTCTACTGCAATATTGTGGCCTTCATCAGAAAGTTCTGTATACGAAAAATTCAAAAACGCCCGAACCCCGTAGTCAATTAACTCCTGGGCCACCTGATGGGTGACATCCTTGGGCAAGGCTAAAATAGCCATCTCCGGCCGATGCTGGGCAATAAACTCTCCGATATTTTCATAGTCCCGGATTATATGTTGGCGCAGTTTTGTCCCGATTTTTTTGGGATCAATATCAAAAATTCCAATCAACTGAAATCCTCTGGATTCAAACTTCGTATTCACAGCAAAAGTTCGCCCCATATTGCCGGCACCAACCAAAATGGCGGTATATCCTCGATCCAGACCCATAATTTTTGCAATTTCGTTTTGCAATAGTTTTACATTATAGCCATACCCCTGCTGCCCAAATCCGCCAAAGCAGTTTAAATCCTGCCGGATTTGTGATGCCGTCACATTCATGCGTTCGCTGAGTTCTTTGGAGGAAATCCTCTCCGTTCCGCCAACCAGCAACTCTGTCAAATACCGATAATATCTCGGCAATCGATTGATGACTGACTCTGACACCTTTTTTTCCATCTCATTCTCCTCCAACGGAATTCTATGGCCTTGTTAAATCCCTAACAAAAGTATAGCATAGGAATCTTTATTTGTACAGGATTTTCTAAAAAAGTTTTTGCATTTTTGTAAAAATCATACCTCTTTTTTTCTGCTTTGAAACAAGGTGCCTACCGATTCTCCACGAACAATATCATACAGTTTCTCAGGATACTGACCGTTGGCAATGACCAAATCAATCCCTGCATCCGTAGCCATTTCTGCCGCCTTTAATTTGGTCTGCATCCCGCCGGTTCCCCGCCGTGTTCCGGCACCGCCGGCGCAACTGCGGATTTCATCGTTGATTTCATCTACCACCGAAATCAAATGGGATTTTGGATCTTTGGGGTCGCCGTTATAAAATCCGTCAATATCCGACAAAATGACCAACAAATCCGCCTCTACCACTTGTGCCACATAGGCAGATAAGGTATCGTTATCTCCAAACTCGATTTCGTAGGTAGAGATCACGTCATTTTCGTTAACAACAGGAACCACTCGATACCCTATCATGGTCTCGAAAGCATTTCTGGCATTGGTATATCTCTCCTGATTATCTAAGACAAATTTCGTCAATAACACCTGCCCGACACCATATCCATATTCCCGAAAAAACTTCTCATAAAGAGCCATCAAACTCACTTGGCCAATGGCCGCAAGCGCCTGTTTTTCTCTGGTGCTGTCCGGCCGCTTTGACATTCCCAGTTTTCCTACCCCTACACTAATGGCACCGCTGGATACCAGAATAACTTCCAGCCCCATATTCATCAGTTCCGAAAGCACGCGGACCAATTTCTCTAATTTCCTAAGGTCAACCTTTCCTGTCTGATGTGTCAGGGTTGAGGTTCCTACCTTAACCACAATGCGCTTGATTTCGCCCATGCCTACTCCGCCCCTTATTCTAAGCAAATTACAAAAATCAGTATAGCAAGTTTGCTGAATTTTGTCAAGGCGTCCACAGGAAAGACCCCGATGCAAAACTGCATCGGGGTCTTGTTAAATCAAAAAAACATCATAAAAAATCAAAAGGAGCATCTCTGCCGCAGAGACAACCAAACTCATGGGTACCAGAATCCGAAAGGTCCACTTTCCCACCTTGTGATGAAAAAGCAACATACCGCAAACCGCCCCCGGGCCGCCGCCCATAAATCCAAGGGTCAGCAAAACCCTCTCCGGAATCCGCCAATGACGCCTGACCGCCTTCCATTTATCGATCCCGTAGATCGCCAAAACAAATAGATTCCAAATTCCCGCCGCACAAAGCCAGACGGAAAGATTGATACCCATATCTATACCTCCCTGTTCCTTAGAAGATATCTTTTTTGTTTCGAATGTAACGACGAATCAAAATTCCTATAGAGGCCAAGACACAGGCAAGCATAAAGACAGGAACCAGCCACGGGTTAGCATCCTTTTGTTCGGCACTTTTCATCTCGGTCCAAAGCTCCTGCATTTTGGCATTTCCTTCCTCGGACAGATTGCAAAATACCTCGGTTTTTTCTTCTAAGAATGTATCACCCGGATAGGCTACCTCATCCTCCTGCATTTCCGGATCCAGCATATCAAAGGCTGCCTGATGCGGGGTAGAATAACCTACATAATCTAAAACCGCATAAGCCACATCGGGCTCACAAAGGAAGTTGATATACATCTCCGCCGCTTCCTTTTGCTTCGCACTCTTGGGAATACAAATGGCATCAAAAAACAAGTTGGTGCCGCTCTTTGGAATCACAAAACTCAAATGATCGTATTCCTCTGTCAGCATAGCGGCATCTCCGGCATAATAAGGCGCAAGCACTGCTTCCCCTGCCCCCATTTTGTCAAAGATCTCATCCATAACATAGGCCTGTACCACAGGTTTTTGCCGAACCAATAATGCGGCTGCTTCTTCCAACTGGGCAGGATCTTCGGTATTTAAGGAATATCCCAGCATAATCTCCGCAATGCCAAAAGCATCTCTTGGATTGTCAAACATTAAAATTTGGTCTTTGTACTCCTCGTCCCAAAGAATCTCCCAATCAATCTCCCTCTCCTCCGGGTCGATGGCGGTATTGTCATAAATGATGCCCACCGTACCCCAGGTATAAGGGATAGAATAAGCATTTTCCGGATCGTATTCGGGATTCCGGAATTTATCCATGATATACTTCTGGTTGGGAATATTATCAAAATTCAAAGGAAGGAGCATATCCTCTTTAATCATGCGGGAAATCATATAGTCAGAGGGAATAATGATATCGTAAGATGCACCACCACCCTTAAGTTTCGCATACAACTCCTCGTTGGTAGCATAAGTGGTATAGTTGACCTTGATACCGGTTAAAGCAGTAAACTCTCCATTGAGGTCCATAACATCCTCACTGCTGCCATCAGGAATATATTCTCCCCAGTTATAGACGTTGATGGAGATTCCCGCATCCCGAAATCGTGTATAGTACTCCGCATCTTCCAGAGTAAGTGTTACTGCCTCTATATCTTCACTTTCCTCCATGATTTCGGCACTTTGGCACCCGGAAAGGGGAAGCGCCAACAGCAGCAACGTGAAAAAGAGAAAATAGAATCGTTTCATTTGATTTCCTCCTTTTTTGCCGCCCCTCTGCACTCTAGCAGATTCTTGAGGAGCAATACCACCAGAACCACCACAAAGATGATGGTAGATAGGGCATTAATCTCCGGGCTGACCTTTCGACGGGTCATGGCATAAATGGTAATGGGCAACGTCTGTGCCGTAGAACCGCTGGTAAAATAACTAACCACAAAATCATCCAAGGAAAAGGTAAAGGCCATAAGAAATCCCGAAACCACACCGGGAAGAATCTCCGGCAGCACCACACGGAAAAAGGAACGAACCGCACCGCACCCCAAATCCTGGGCTGCTTCGTAAAGATTTTCGTCCATCTGCCGCAATTTCGGCATAACATTCATAACCACATAGGGAACATCAAAGGTAATATGTGCAATAATCAGGGTGGTAAAACCAAATTCCAGATTCATTCTTGCTGCAAAAAAAACAAACAATAGCATCATGGATACACCGGTCACAATCTCCGGATTGATGATAGGGATGTTGGTTACCTCCATCACCAGGGTTTTGGTCCCCCGCCGCATCTTATGAATCCCAATGGCTGCCGCCGTACCAAGAACGGTGGCACAGAGAGAAGCAACAATGGCCACAATCAGGGTATTCCCCAAAGAGGTCATAATCAATTCATTATGAAACAATTTTTGATACCAATCCAAGGTAAAACCGGTAAAGACCGAACGGCTCTTAGAGGCGTTAAAGGAAAAGACAACCAGAACCAGAATGGGAATGTACAAAAAGGCCAGCATCAATGCAAGATAGATTTTCGATAGTTTTTTCATACCTTCCCTCCTCTACATCAGTACACGGTCATCGTCTAAATCAAACTGGTTCATCAACGTTATGATCAACAGGATAATGACCATAAGAACCAGAGAGATCGCCGCACCAAGATTCGGGTTATAGGAATTACCCAAAAACTGCATTTCTATGAGGTCGCCGATCAGGAGATTAGATCCCCCGCCCAGCATCCGAGAGATAATAAAGGTGCTGATAGCCGGCACAAAGACCATGGTAATACCGGACATAACGCCGGGCAAACTCAAAGGGAATACCACCTTTAGCAAGGTTTTGGTACTATTGCATCCCAGGTCATTGGCCGCATCCAAAACACTTTTATCAATCTTTGCCATGACGGAGTACAAGGGCAGAATCATAAAAGGCAGATAGTCATAAACCATTCCAAGCACCACTGCGCCTTGGGTGTTGAGCATCTTAAAAGGACCGATGCCGAAAAAGCCCAGTATGGTATTGATAATTCCTTCATTCCCAAGCAAGGTCATCCACGCATAGGTGCGTAGCAAAAAGTTCATCCACATGGGAAGAATAACAATCATGACCATGGTGCTTTGAATCCGCAAATCCATCCGTGCCAGAATAAAGGCAAGTGGATACGCCAATACCAAACAAATCACGGTTGCAATGGCGGCCAGCCAAATAGAACGGACAAATATATTGGTATACTGCGCCACACCTGCTACATATTCTAAAGAAAAATTCCCCTCTCCATCGGTAAATGCAAAATATGCTACCATTAAAAGAGGTACAATCACAAAAACCGCCATCCATATCAGGTACGGTGCAGCAAGAAGTTTTCTCTTCATTTCTCCACCTAACCTTTCATTTTATGCATGATATGAATATCATCCGGTCCAAAGGAGATTCCTACCGTAGAACCCTCCTCTGCCGCTTTGGTGGATTGAATCAGCCAACTGAAATCATAGGCCTCCACCACCATCTCATAATGGACCCCTTTAAAAGTTACCGAAGTTACTACGCCGGAAATCTTCGCATCATCTGCCGAAACCAAGGCAATATCTTCGGGACGGATGACGACATCCACCGGTGTATTTTCTCCAAAACCCTTATCCACACAGGCAAACTCCCGGCCGCTGATTTCTACCAAGCAATCCTTTACCATAATGCCGGGCAGAATGTTGCTTTCCCCAATAAAATCGGCTACAAAAGCATTTTTCGGCTCGTTATAAATATCAACCGGAGTACCAATTTGTTGAATATTGCCGTTATTCATGACTACAACCGTATCGCTCATAGTCAAGGCCTCTTCCTGGTCATGAGTTACATAAATGAAGGTAATCTCCAATCGCTGTTGAATCTTTTTTAATTCAATCTGCATTTCCTGCCGCAACTTTAAGTCCAAAGCACCAAGAGGCTCATCCAAAAGCAAAACTTTCGGCTCGTTGACCAAAGCTCTGGCAATGGCTACCCGTTGCTGTTGGCCGCCGGAAAGCCATTTAATGTTTCTTTTTTCAAAGCCACGCAAATTGACAAGTTCCAACATCTCACCGACCCGTTTACGGATTTCCCGCTCGGGCAGTTTTTTAACCCGCAATCCAAACGCAATATTTTCATAGACGTTTAAATGCGGAAACAACGCATATCTTTGGAACACGGTGTTTACATTCCGCTTATGGGGCGGAACATGGTTGATCTTTTTCCCTTCAAACGTGATAACTCCGCTGTCAGGTTCAAGAAAACCGCCGATAATCCTTAATGTTGTGGTCTTGCCACAGCCAGACGGTCCAAGCAATGTCACAAACTCTTTATCCCGGATATCCAGGTTAATATGGTTGAGAATCAACTCCCCGTCAAAGGCAACAACGATATCCTCAAGGCTGACAATATTCTCCAATACAAATACCCCCTTTAGATGGTTTCTTATTCGTTTCGTTTTGAACAAAAAACGACAGATTAAACAATAAACTATTTTCCTCAAAATGTCAAGGGTTATGACGAAATTTCAACGAAACAAAAAGGAGCCAATCGGCTCCTTTTTAGGTGGTATTCTCTTTTTACTGTTTTTCAGGAATACAGGTAAATTGACCATCCTCTACCGTCACAGTGACAGTATCTCCGGCCTTTATCTTTCCTTCTAACATTTCTTCTGCAATGCGATCCTCAATCTCGCTTTGGATGGCCCGCCGCAAAGGACGTGCGCCGTAAACCGGGTCAAATCCTTCCGCGGCAATCTTCTCCACTGCCTCGGGAGAAAATTCTGCAGAAATCTTATTTTCTTCCAACCGCTTCTTTAACTGCAGAAGTAATTTTTCAGCAATTTCTTTAATATTTTCATGGCTGAGTTGATGGAAAACGATAATCTCATCGATTCGGTTTAAAAACTCGGGCCGGAAGGCTTGTTTGACCTCGCTCATAACATCGGCCTTAATTTCCGCATAATCCCGTTCCCCGCTGTTCTCACTGCCGGCAGAAAATCCCAGACTCTTTCGGGACGTAATCTGCCTTGCCCCCAGATTAGAGGTCATAATAATCACGGTGTTTCTAAAATCCACCCTCCGTCCTTGTGCATCGGTTAAAATTCCATCATCCAAGATCTGTAAAAGGATATTAAAAACGTCGGGATGTGCCTTTTCAATTTCATCAAAGAGAATGACAGAATATGGCTTTCTGCGCACTTTTTCCGTCAGTTGTCCTCCCTCGTCATAACCCACATATCCCGGAGGGGAACCTACCAGTCGGGAGACGGCATGTTTCTCCATATACTCTGACATATCCACCCGAATGATGGAATCTTCCTCCCCGAACATGGCATCTGCCAACGCCTTAGAAAGTTCGGTCTTTCCAACACCGGTGGGACCTAAGAAGATAAAAGAACCGGTGGGACGCTTGGGATCTTTGAGTCCTACTCTGCCCCGACGAATGGCTTTCGCCACCGCCTGTACGGCTTCTTCCTGGCCAACGACACGTTGATGCAAGATCTCTTCCAGTCTCAGCAACCGTTCACTCTCGGTTTCTTCCAGATTCTTTATCGGGATTCCTGTCCACATGGAGATAATCTCTGCAATCTCCTCCTCGGTAACCACCGATTTTTCAGAGGCAGCATTTTGTTCCCAACTCTTTTTCTCTTGCTCCAGATGATTCTGCAGTTCCTTTTCCTCATCCCGCAATTTGGCAGCACGCTCGTATTCCTGTATGGTAATCGCAGCTTCCTTCTCCTTCTTCACCGCTGCAATGCGCTCCTCTATCTCCCGCACATCTCGAGGCGCTGTCAAATTCTTAATCCGCAGCCGAGATGCTGCTTCGTCCACCAAATCGATGGCTTTATCCGGTAAAAACCGATCTGAAATATACCGCACCGAAAGATTAACCGCAGCCGCAATGGCCTTATCCGTAATCTTAACACGATGATGGGCCTCATACTTATCCCGAATTCCCTGCAAAATCCGAATACTCTCTTCCACAGAAGGCTCCTGAAGGGTAATGGGTTGAAACCGTCGCTCTAAGGCTGCATCCTTCTCGATATATTTTCGATATTCGTTTAAAGTGGTGGCGCCGATTACCTGCAGTTCTCCTCTGGCCAGTGCCGGCTTTAAGATATTGGCTGCATCAATGGCCCCTTCTGCTGCACCGGCGCCTACGATGGTATGAAGTTCATCAATAAATAAAATGATATTGCCATCTTTGCCGATTTCCTCCAACGCCTTCTTCAGCCGCTCTTCAAATTCACCGCGGTATTTGGCCCCTGCAATCATGGAGGACATATCCAAAGCAACCACTTGCTTATTCTTTAAAATTTCCGGCACCTGTCCGCTGACGATTTTTTCTGCCAAGCCCTCTGCCACTGCAGTTTTTCCAACGCCGGGCTCACCGATAAGACAAGGATTGTTCTTGGTTCTCCGGCTTAAAATCTGTACCACCCGCTCAATGGCATCGTCTCTTCCAATGACCGGATCTAGTTTATTCTCCCGAGCCATTTGGGTCAGATCCCGCCCAAACTTCATCAGGGTAGGCGCACCAACACCTTTACGGCTGCTTCCGGGCTTTTGGCCTACCGACGCTGCATTGCCGGTTGCATCTCCTTCTCCTTCGTTTAAAAGTCGAAGAATATCCTGATACAAAGTCTGGGGATCTACTCCCAATTCCGCCAAAATCCGAACCGCAAAACTTTCCCCTTCCCGCAAAATAGCAATCAACAAATGTTCGGTACCGACATAACTATGGCCCAAACGCTGTGCTTCTACATAACTGCGTTCAAATACCCGTTTGGTTCGGGGAGTTGCCTCCGGCTCTCCCGCCTCTATGGGCTGTGCAGTTCCCACCATGGCCGCAATTTTTTCCATGACGGTTTCTTTCTGCAATCCATTTGCTTCCAGAATCTTTCCGGCCGCTCCGTCGCCTTCCCAAATCAGCCCTACCAGCAAGTGCTCCGTGCCTACATAATTATGTCCAAGTTCCAATGCCGCTTCTGCCGCATGGGAAATGGCAATTTTCGCACACTCTGTTAATCTGTCTTGGAACATGATACACCCATCCTTTCTTTTACAATTTCTGCCCGTTTCAAATCCCGCTCCGTCGGATCTGCCAGATTGTACCGCTGCATGATGTTGGCGGGCAAAATTTCATAAATCAATCCATTGATCGTTTCCATAGCAATATCTTTTATCAATCCTAACTCCACACCCATCCGCACATCGGATAACCGTTTCATGGCTTCATCGGAGGATAAAATCATGGCGTAACGCAAGATCCCGCAAGATCGCATCAAACGGTCTTCCAACTTATATTTCTGGGTCCGCAACAAGCGGGAACGCATCTCTCGCTCTTTCTCAATAACCTCTGCAATAATCTGCTTAAACTTCTCCAGAATATCTTCTTCCGCTGCTCCCAATGTAAGTTGGTTAGAAATCTGATATAAATTTCCTATCGCCTTGGAACCCTCACCAAAAATCCCCCGCACCGTCATGCCAAGTTGTGCCAAGGAATCAATGATTTGGTTCACCGTCCCGCTCATGGTCAAGGCCGGAAGATGCACCATAACCGAAGCCCGCATCCCGGTTCCCGCATTGGTGGGGCAACAAGTTAGATACCCAATTTTATGGTCAAAGGCATAGGTTACTGATGCTTCCACCAGATCATCCACGCGATTGGCCTCAACAAAGCATTGGTCCAGATCAAAACCAGCCTCCATGACCTGAATCCGAAGATGGTCCTCCTCGTTAAGTAGGATACTCAATTTATTATCATCGCTTAGCAAAATACCCCGTTTTACATTATTATCCATCATTTGGGGGCTGATCAAATGCCGCTCTGCAATGGCCTGCTTCTCATACGCTTCCATAACCGAAAGATCAATAAATTTCATCTTCTCCTTCCCCAAAAGCGCTTCTTTGCACTGGCTTAGCACCTGCTCTTGTTGCTCTGCATCCGCACGGGCCGGGAAAGGCACCCCTTTGATGTTTCGTGCCAACCGCACTCTGGAAGAGAGTACCACATCGCCGTCTTTTCCGCATTCTGTATACCACATATCCTACACCTCCTCGTTTTCCCGATTTCTCAGTTCCTTGATTTTATCCCGCAGTTCTGCAGCCCGTTCAAACTCCTGCTTTAAAACCGCCGCGTTGAGTTCGGCTTCTAATTTAGAAAGTTGCCGATCCCGCTGCAAAGCCCCGCCTATCCGGGCAGGAATCTTGCCAATATGCTCGCAAGTCCCGTGAATCTGCCGAAGAGGCCGTTCCAGCCGACTGCGAAATACCGAATAACATTCCCCGCAGCCCAGCCTTCCCTTGCGCAAAAAATCCTCAAAAGGCATACCGCATACCGGACAAATCATACTATTTTTTATACTGGTTTCACTCCCGAGATTTTTCTGCTTGCCGCCAAAAATCCCCCCCAGAAAATCTCCAATTCCAAAATCAAAACCCGCCTTCATACTCTGAAATTCCGCCGATTGTGCCGCACACTCGGCACAAAGATGCAATTCCTGCTTCTGCCCATTGATCATTTCCGTAATATGATTGGTTGCTTCCCGCACCTGACATTTCTGACACTTCATCATCGATTCCTCCTTAATTTAAGGCTAATAACACGTTTTTAAAAATCCGCGCCCGCAGGATATCTCTCTCCGGCTGTTGAATGGGAATGGATCGGTCACTGAGTGCCGCCAACAATATCCTTGCCTCTTTTTGGGTAATTAAATCATAGTCATAGCAATTTTTTACCAGAACCTGTGCATCCCCATCGCTGAGTTGATTGCCGATCATATTGACTACATGCATCAGCGCACCGCCCTCTGCAGGAGATACCTGTCTGATTTTGATATATCCGCCACCGCCTCTTCGGCTTTCTACAATATATCCACGCTCCGGAGAAAACCGGGTGGAAATTACATAATTGATTTGAGATGGCACGCAGTGAAACCGACTGGCAAGTTCGTTCCGCTTTAACTCAATGGCTCCGTCTTGCTCCTGCATCATTTCCTTAATCCATGCCTCAATCAGATTACTCAACTGCATTCTCTCACCGTCCTTGCTTTGTTTGATTTTTGACTTTGACTTTCTTTGACCTTTATTTTATTATAACACGCTTTTGTTCTTTGTCAAGAGATTTTAAAAAATTTTTTACTTTTTTAAAAAAGGTATTGACAAAAGGAAATTTTTATATTATACTCTAAACAGTAACAATTACTATTATCATTAAGAGGTGATGGCAATGCAACAAACAGAAATGACTCGAAGCAGTAAGCAACGCACTGCCATTTTAGAAGTTTTACAGCAAACCGACACCCATCCTACTGCGGATTGGGTGTATCAACAGGTTAGCCAAAGGATTCCTAACATCAGTTTGGGCACGGTTTACCGGAATCTCTCCCGTCTGGCAACCGCCGGCGTGATTCAACGGATGGCCATTGGGGATGGGAACGATCACTTTGATTACACCGTTACCCCCCACGATCATTTTTACTGCGAAAAATGCGGCCGATTGTATGACCTTCCTCTTCCCTACGACAGCACTTTGGACCGGCAGGCGGCAGCGTCCTCCTGCGGCGAGATCCGATGGCACCGCTTGGTTTTTCACGGCGTCTGCCAAAGGTGCTGTACCAACAACGAAAAATAATAGCAAACTATAAATTAACTTTTCAGGAGGTATTTTATTATGAAAAAATGGATTTGTACTGTATGTGGTTATGTTTACGAAGGAGCAACCCCGCCCGAAGCCTGTCCCCAATGTAAGGCACCGGCGTCTAAGTTCAACGAAAAGACAGGGGATACTACTTTAGCGGCCGAACATGAATATGGCGTTTATGGCAAAACCGTAAAAAACAACCCTGATATTAGCGAGGAAGACAAGAAATATATTTTTGAGCAGTTGATGGCAAACTTTAACGGCGAATGTTCCGAGGTCGGTATGTATCTTTGCATGGCAAGAATTGCCCACAGAGAAGGATATCCCGAAATCGGCTTATATTGGGAAAAAGCAGCCTACGAGGAAGCAGAGCATGCCGCCAAGTTTGCAGAACTTCTGGGAGAGGACTTAGAACCTAATATGAAAGCAACCACCAAGGACAATCTGGCTTGGAGAGTAGATTGTGAGTACGGTGCAACCCAAGGCAAATTTGATCTGGCTCTGTGCGCAAAGAAAAACGGTCTGGATGCAATCCATGATACCGTCCACGAAATGGCCCGCGATGAAGCTCGGCACGGTAGAGGTTTAGAGGGTCTCTTAAAGAGATACTTTGGATAAAATCATATAAGTGCACTGGCGACATCGCTCTGTATTCTAAGAAAGGACGAAAAAAATCATGTTAAATGCAAAAGTTGCAGAATTATTGAACGAACAAATTACCAAAGAACTGTACTCGGCCTATCTGTATCTGGATTTCTCTATTTTTTATGAAGCAGAGGGACTGGACGGATTTGCTAACTGGTATATGATTCAGGCACAGGAGGAACGGGACCATGCAATGCTCTTTTTGAAGTATTTGCAGCAAAATGGCGAAAAAGTTGACTTGGGTGCCGTTGACAAGCCTGACAAAGAACTGCGTGTTTTGATGGACCCCTTAAAGGCAGGTTTGGCACACGAGCAATATGTAACCTCTCTCATCAATGACATTTATGATGCTGCATATTCCGTCAAGGACTTCCGCACCATGCAATTCTTAGATTGGTTTGTGAAAGAACAGTTGGAAGAAGAAAAGAATGCAGATGACATGATTAAGAAAATGGACCTTTTCGGAGGCGACGCAAAAGGTCTTTATTCCCTTGATGCAGAATATGCCGCAAGAGTCTATACCGCCCCGTCACTCACCCTTGACTAACAGATTTTAATGTAATAACATAACCCCTTGAAATAGGCTAAATAGTCTTATTACCTATGGTCAAGGGGTTATTTATATATTACATAACGATCAAGTTAAATCCAAAATGCTCCTCTAACAAAGTTCGGTATAACAAAGGGCTCGAGGAACTTTAAAAAGTAGCCGCGGTGGCTGCCTTTTGTAATAATATTACATCATGGAGGATAGACTATACAAAGGAGATGAAATAAGTCTATGAAAAAAGTAGTATCAACTGTTTTAACAACACTTTTGGCAACAGGAATCATGACGGCTTGCAGCCTCCGACAAGACTATATGCCCACCCCATCGGCACAACCGACGAACCAACAAACGCAGGCGTCTCCGCAAAGCCCTGATACCGCAACACTGATTGGCCCAGAAAAGGCTAAGGAAATAGCCCTTCAAAAGGCAGGCATAGAAGCAGACGGCATTATATTTGACAGAGTAGAACTCGACAGAGATGATCGAATATTGCACTATGAAGTAGAGTTTAAAAAAGATCGGGTCGAGTACAATGCAGAAATCAAAGCCGATGATGGGACAATTCTTCAATGGGAAATAGACTATGACGATTAAATAAGTAAGGACTTGAACTCGTGGGTTCAAGTCCTTTGCTTCTAAAACTATTGTATCACTTTCATAGTTTTTATCACAATGGGGGTTTGGGGCTTGTCGGCGTTATTTCTTGGCGTATTCAAAAAATCATCTACGGTTTCCATTCCCTCCACCACCTGTCCAAAAGCAGCATATTTTCCGTCTAGGTGGGTGGCGGTATCATAACAGATAAAAAACTGACTGGATGCCGAATCCATAGACTGGGAACGGGCCATGGAAACCACGCCACGCGTGTGGGAAAGGATATTTTGGTCAAATCCGTTTTCCGCAAATTCCCCCTTGATTTTTCGGCCGCTTCCGCCGGTTCCGTTCCCTTTCGGGTCACCGCCTTGCGCCATAAATCCGTCAATAATCCGATGAAATGTCAATCCATCATAAAACCCCGATTCCACCAAATCCAAAAAATTATCCACGGTTTCGGGTGCATACTGAGGTGCTGTCTCAATGATGAAAGTTTTTCCGTTTTCCATGGTAACCAGCACCCTTTGGGGCTGCCCATGGTCTAGCACATCGGCATTGGACTCCGCTTTTTCTGCACCACATCCAGTTAGTATGGCGCTAAATAACAGAATTACCAAGATATGTATAGCGGTATTTTTCCAGAATCTCATAATAACCTCCCCAAAATATTTTTCTCTATACTACCTCCCTCAGGGGGAATTGTCAAGGGAAATTCCGTCAGGTTTTGGCAGGAAGTTAAAGAATTCTATCTCCCGCTTTTTCGCAAGTATGAAATGTGAAGATTCTGTAAAAACTTTTAAAATAATCTTGTTTTTTCCAAGGGGCTATGCTATAATATCATTTTATAATGCAGTAATTTCCAATTGTGCCAATTTTATGGATTAGGAGGAGATTGAGTGAGACGATACATCAAAGGCGTCGGCTTTTATGTGTTACTTTTTTTCATCATTGTCATGATTTTTTGGATGACATCGATGCCGGGTCAGAGTTCCAAGGAAATTTATTCCGACTTGGTTTTGAAGATTCAGCAGGGGCAGATTACCGAACTTTCCGTTGTTGACAACATCGCAACAGCGGCTTTAAAAGACGGCACCATTCTTACCGTAGAAATTCCGGGTTACAACACCCTAAAGAGCGACGTGGGAGAGAAACTGCAAGAGCAAATCAGCAATGGCAGTTTAAAGGTTGAAACCCCGTTGCCATACAGTCCCCCTTGGTGGCTGACGCTGCTGCCCACCATTGGATTATTGGTTATCTTTGTAGTCTTTTGGTTTATGTTCATGCAACAAGCCGGCGGCGGTGGCGGCGGCCGGGGCGTCATGAATTTTGGCAAGAGCAAAGCCAAGGTCAGCGTGGATAGTAAGGCAAAGAAAACCTTTGAAGACGTGGCCGGTGCAGACGAAGAAAAAGAAGAATTAAAAGAAATTGTAGACTTTTTAAAAGGCCCGGAACGATATCGGCAACTGGGCGCACGTATTCCAAAGGGTGTCCTTTTAGTAGGTCCTCCGGGAACCGGTAAGACCTTGCTTGCCAAAGCGGTAGCCGGCGAAGCCGGTGTTCCCTTCTTCTCGATTTCCGGTTCGGATTTCGTAGAGATGTTCGTAGGTGTCGGTGCATCCCGGGTTCGGGATTTATTCGAAAACGCCAAGAAAAACGCACCTTGTATCATCTTTATTGACGAGATCGATGCTGTAGGACGGCACAGAGGTGCCGGTCTCGGCGGCGGCCATGACGAGCGGGAACAAACTTTGAACCAACTTTTGGTAGAGATGGACGGCTTCGGCGTTAACGAAGGAGTTATCATTATTGCCGCAACCAACCGCCCGGACATCTTGGATCCGGCGCTGTTACGCCCCGGACGGTTTGACCGTCAGGTAGTCGTAGACGCTCCCGATGTCAAGGGACGTGAGGCAATTTTGCAAGTCCATTCCAACGGAAAACCTTTAGCCAAGGATGTGGATTTATCCGTCCTTGCTAAGACAACCGTCGGATTTTCCGGTGCGGATCTGGAAAATCTAATGAACGAGGCAGCCCTTGCCGCAGCACGAAAAGAGCACGCAGAGATTACCATGAATGATCTGGAAGAGTCCATCATGAAGGTGGTAGCCGGCCCTGAAAAGAAATCCAGAAAGGTTCCGGATCGAGCCAGAAGACTGACCGCTTTCCACGAAGCGGGTCACGCCGTGGTATCTAAGATGCTTCCCACGCAGGATCGGGTACATCAGGTATCCATCATCCCCCGTGGCCGTGCCGGCGGGTACACCCTATCTCTTCCCAAGGAAGATGTATTCTATAGTTCCAAAACCGAGATGACCGAAGAGATTATTTCTCTCCTGGGCGGACGAGTGGCAGAACAACTAGCCTTGGGCGATATCAGCACCGGTGCTTCCAACGATATTGAACGGGCAACCAATATTGCCAAGTCTATGGTAACCCGCTATGGTATGAGCGAAGCCTTAGGCGCCCGCACTTTTGGCGACCAGAGCAATGAGGTCTTTATTGGGCTGGATTATGGCCACACGGTGGATTATAGCCAGGATACTGCCGCTATGATCGATCGGGAAATTAAGCGTATCATCGACGAATGTTACCAGCGGTGTACCGAGATTTTGACCCAGCATATGGATCATTTAAATCAAGTGGCCGAACTTCTGCTGGAGAAGGAAAAAATTGAAGCGGACGAATTCGATGCCCTTTTTGCTCCAACGAAGCAGGAAGTTCCCACAGAAGAATCCATCCAGGAAACAGAATCTTGTAAGCAGGAAGAAGAATAATGACAGCAATCCGCGGAATCTCTTTGATTCTGCGGATTTATCTTAACCGGAAAGGTGGGCATCCCATGGAAAAATTAACATTAGAATGTCGAGGAAAAATCAATCTTGCCATTGATGTGGTGGGAAAACGAGAAAACGGCTATCATGATGTAGAAATGATTTTACAAGAAATTGGTCTTTCTGATCGTTTGACCCTTTCCCTGCGAAAGGACGGACAAATCACCTTGACTACTAACTCGCCGGATCTCCCGGTTAACGAGGGAAATTTGGCCTATCGGGCGGCAGAAGCCTTTTTTACCCGACTGGGTCACACAGACGGGGTGGATATCCATCTGGAGAAACGCATTCCTATGGGCGCCGGTCTTGGCGGCGGCAGTGCCGATGCCGCCGGAGTTTTAAAGGGTCTCAACGTCATGTTTGGGCAACCCTTTGAAACCAAAACACTACTCTCTCTTGCCACCTCCCTCGGCGCTGACGTTCCCTTTTGTGTTCTGGGTGGTTGTGCTTTGGCAACCGGAATTGGCGAGGTTTTGACTCCGCTGCCCATGCCTCCCCATTTGTTTTGTGTAGTAGCAAAACCGGAGCCCTTTGTTTCAACAAAATGGGTTTATGAAAATCTGGACTTTACCAAAAAGCCGGACGGACTCAATATCTCCCGTGTTGTAGATGGGATTCGTTCCGGCGATCTCCCTCTCATTTGCCAAAATGCAGCCAATATTTTAGAGACCGTTACCATCCCTTCCTACCCAGTGGTTGGCTGGCTAAAACAAGGATTTTTGGAATCCGGCGCTGTTCTCTCCTTGATGAGCGGCAGCGGCTCTGCGGTATTTGGACTATTTCGCAGCGAGGATGAGGCCAAGGAAGGTGCTCAGCAAGCCGCGCGCTATACCGACATGATTTATCTTCTGTAATCTAGCATCCGCAGGGATTGGGTATATTTTTGCAAAAACGGTTCATACTACCAATGAGGTGATGAATCGTGAGAGAAAACAAGAAAAAAGAAAGTCTTTTTGCCAAACGCGGATTTTTCATTACCCTGGTTGTCATTGTGGCCGCAATGGTCATAACCTTGGTTATGAATTTGATCCTTCCGGAAGATAACGGAGATACCTTTGACGATGGGGCTTGGGAAGAGGCCGTACGGCAATCCATGAGCCAGGCCGACATCTCCTATCAGGAAGAAGCCGCAGCAGTCAACGCACCAGCCGTTCCCGAAACAGCAACACCCAGTCCCACAGCCTCCCATCCTTCAGCCTTGGAGGAACAGGCAGAATCTACCGTAGCAAATTCTGCGCAAAACCCGCCGGAATCCCCTTCTCAAGACGGAGAAATGAAGATGGAATCGCCGGTTCCGGGGGCTATCTCCAAGGATTTCTCTGCAGACGAACTTGTTTATTCTGATACTATGCAGGACTGGCGGGTTCACGAGGGCATTGACTTTTCCGCAGAGGAAGGCACCGATGTCAAGGCGGCGGCCGATGGAACCGTAGAGTCTGTGAACCAAGATGGTATGCTGGGCGCCTGTATTGTTATTGTCCACAACGATACTACTAAGACCTTTTATGGAAATCTTCAGGAAGACAGCATGCCGCCCATAGGAACAGCCGTCAAAGCCGGTCAGGTTATCGGCAAAGTAGGACGAACGGCTGCCCTGGAAATCAATGATACGCCACATCTCCATTTTGAAGTAATTGAAAACAATAAAAGCATAAACCCCCATCCGTTTTTAAAGGATACTGTTACGGATGATGAATAACTTAAAAAAGAACCATTGGAAAAATTCCAATGGTTCTTTTTTTATAATTCTTTCTTTTTCCCTTTTAAGGATTCCCTAGAGCCATCCGGGCGGATGATTTCTATGCGATCCAACTGCTTTTTCAAATTCCCCCGAAAGGCAGCAATATATTCTTCCCGGAGTTTTTTCTGCTCCGCTTGTTCCTCCGGCGTCAAACCCGATTCTCTGGCTTTTCGGGCCAGTTGGTTAATCCGTGTAATGCGACTTTGCTCCATGGCGTCTCCTTCTCTCCGTTTCCGAAAAAGGAAGCGTCGCCTACGGCAACGCCTCACTCCTTCTTGGTTATTTCTCCAGCCGCCGCAGATTGATACGGCCTTTGTCATCAATTTCAATGACCTCGACGGTAACAACATCCCCTTCTTTGACAACGTCAGTTACCTTTTCCACTCTGCCCTTGGCTAACTTGGAAATATGAATCAGGCCATCTTTACCGGGCAAAAGTTCTACAAATGCACCAAAGTCCATAATCCGAACTACCTTGCCTTCGTAGATCTCTCCAACCTCCGGCTCTTTAACAATCAACTCGATCATCTTTTGTGCCTTTTCGCCCATCTCGGTGTCTACTGCAGCAATAAATACACGACCGTCGTCCTCGATGTCAATCTTGGCACCGGTATCAGCGATAATTCCTTGGATTACCTTACCGCCACTGCCAATGACCTCACGGATTTTGTCTACCGGAATCGTCATATTGATAATCTTCGGCGCATAAGGCGACAGGGTTGCTCTGGGTTCCGGAATTGCCTTTAACATAACTTCATCCAGAATATAATATCTGGCATTTCTTGTCTGCTCCAAAGCGGTTCTGATAATAGCCGGTGTCAAACCATCCACCTTTAAATCCATCTGAATGGCGGTAATACCCTTTTTAGTTCCGGCAACTTTAAAGTCCATATCGCCAAAGAAATCCTCAACACCCTGAATGTCTACCATAGTCAGGAAGTTATCCTCATCTTCGGGGTCGGTAATCAAACCTACCGAAATACCGGCAACCGGCGCCTTAATGGGAACACCTGCATCCATCAGTGCCAGCGTACTGCCGCAAACACTGCCCTGAGAGGTAGAACCGTTGGAACTGAGCACCTCAGACACCAAACGGATGGCATAGGGGAATTCCTCCTCCGACGGCAGAACCGGAACCAAAGACCGCTCTGCCAGAGCACCGTGACCAATTTCCCGACGACCAGGTCCCCGGGAAGGACGGGTTTCGCCAACGCTATAAGACGGGAAATTATAGTGGTGCAGATATCTGCGATATTCTTCGTTATCAAGACCGTCAATAATCTTTGCCTCGCCTAAGGGGCCCAGGGTTGCTACTGTTAAAACTTGGGTTTGTCCCCGTTTAAACAGACCGCTACCGTGGGTTCTGGGCAACAATCCTACCTCAGCAGACAAGGGACGGAGTTCTAAAATCTCACGGCCATCCACCCGCTTCTTATCATACATCAGCCAGTTCCGAACCACCGTCTTTTGCAGTTTATAGAGGGCTTCGTCTATCTGCGCCTGACATTCTTCTTTAGGATATTTTTCCTGGAAGTTCTCATAAACTTTTTCATACACAACTGCAAGCCGTGCATCCCGCACTGTCTTGTCATCGGTATCCATGGCTTCTTTTACCATATCCTCAGCAAAACTCCGAACATCGGCAAAGAGTTGCTCATCCACCACCATATGCTCGTATTCAAACTTGGGTTTTCCGATTTCATCCTGAATCTTTTGAATAAAGGCACAGATTTTCTTGATTTCCTCATGGGCAAACATAATTGCCTCAAACATCTGATCCTCTGGCACTTCGTTAGCACCGGCTTCAATCATAACCACTTTTCTTGCGCTGCCGGCAACCGTCAGATTCAAATCGCTCACAGCCCGCTGTGCCTCGGTGGGGTTAATCACAAATTCACCATCTACCAAGCCCACATATACAGCCGCAATGGGACCGTTAAAGGGGATATCGGAAACCGAAACCGCTGCGGAAGATCCAATCATCGCACAAAACTCCGGTGCATTGTCCTGCTCTACCGACAAGACAGTGGAAACGATAGAAACATCGTTACGCAGATCCTTAGGAAAGAGCGGCCGCATAGGACGGTCGATGACTCTTGCCGTTAAAATGGCATTCTCAGAAGGCCGTCCCTCCCGACGGGTAAAGCCGCCCGGGATTTTACCTACCGAATACATCTTTTCTTCGTAATCAATGCTAAGAGGGAAGAAGTCAATCCCATCTCTGGGCTTGTCCGAAGCCGTAGCGGCCGTAACCACAACGGTGTCACCGTAGCGAACCAAAACTGCACCATTGGCCAGTTCTGCAACTTTTCCAAACTCCAAAGATAGTTTTCTGCCTGCTACCTCTGTTTCATAAATTTTTGTCATTGCAATACCTCCTAAATAAATTTTGGAGAGATCTGCCTTAGCATTTAAAAATATATGCTTCCTTTTCTCTGTCCAGAAAGGATATATTTTTAATTGCTAAACACAGAATTCTCCTATTTGATAAAATGACAAAAGGCAGTCTAATGCTTAGACTGCCCCACTTTTAATGTCTTAATCCAAGCTTCTCAACAACTGCACGATACCGCTCGATATCGTTCTTTGCCAGATAGTTCAAGAAACTTCTTCTAACACCGACCATCTTCAGCAAGCCACGTCTGGAATGATGATCCTTTTTGTGGGTTTTGAGATGCTCGTTCAAGTGATTAATCCGGTAAGAAAGCAATGCGATTTGAACCTCGGGAGAACCGGTGTCGCCCTCGTGCGTTGCAAACTTCTGGATAATTTCCTGCTTGGTTTCTTTATCCATGTCTTTCACCTCCATATTTTTTAAATCCCCATATAGCTTGGAAATGGGCGGAGATTCTTCAACCCCAAAATCTAAGCCATAGGTTTTGCCATGCAAATCATCTTACACGCAATGGCTATCATATCATATATTCCATCTAATGTCAAGAACTATTTTTCCCTTCTTTCTCTCTAGGTAATCTTCTTTTTGCAAACTATTTTTGCCTTGACAGCGCCTATGTAAAATGATATAATGAATTTGTTGTGCAGGCGTAGTTTAGTGGTAAAACATCAGCTTCCCAAGCTGAGGTTGTGGGTTCGATTCCCATCGCCTGCTCCAAGATAGGGCAAGCCAAAAGGCTTGCTTTTTTTATTTTTAAATTTATCTTCTTTTTTGTTCCAAAATCCATGCTATCAAATATAACCCGCCAAGGATGGCACCGCACAGCAAAAGTTCTACCGACGCAAAAGCAAGCAACTGCTTAGGTCCGGGCAGTTTAGGGATGAATATTTCACCAACAGAGGCCCGCCTTGCAATGGGCCATAATCGGAGGACGATCCATGTAAAAACAAAAGCAAGGCCGGCCTGCACCGTCTTCCCCAATAAATAGGGTTTTAGAGAAAGTCCGGCCGGAAGAATGATGCCTGCCGTCTGTAGCATAACCGAGACACCGGATAACGCCAAAACCAAAGCCACCACCGGCAAGAGTATCCCCTCCGGCAAAATTCCGCCGTCCAGCATGGCCTCAATCCCGCCGGTAATCTCCAGAAAACTGTAGACAAAAGGATGACTCAGCCGTGGCGGCAATGCGGCACAAAACACAGCAAACAAAATCACAAACCCGCAGACCTTAAAGATAGAATCCACCGAATCTGCCACTGCGCATCCTACAGCGGCGGCTGCATTCTTCTTGCCCGTCACAGCCGCAGGGGGCAGCGCCACCGCCCTGCTCTGTACCTCGCCTCGGTAGCGCCTAAACAATAGGCCGGTGAAAAATGCCGATACCAGATGCGTTCCATAGAGCAAAGCACCCAATCTCTGATCGTGTAACATTCCAACGCCCACAGCCCCCAAAATAAACAACGGCCCCGAATTATTACAAAACGTCAGCAGTCGTTCTGCCTCCGTCTTGGTACAACTGCCGGAAAGATACAAACCGGCCGCACAGGATGCCCCAATGGGGTAACCACTCACTACCCCAAGCACTGCCGCCAGTGCACCGCTGCCCGGCACGCCAAACAAGGGTCGCATCAATCCGGAGAGACGCCGGCTGAGCAAATTGGCCACGCCCAAGGAAAGAAAAAGATTGCTACAAATAAAAAAAGGAAATAAGGATGGAATTACAACATCAAGGCAAAGGGCTATTGCCTCCCGTGCCGCTTCCACACAGCGAACCGGCGCTACCATCATAGCCGCAGCCAGATAAAACAAACAAACGGACAGAACCGTTTTCCAAAAACGCTCCATAAGACCCCTCCTTCTGAAAAGAACTTCTCCTTCAATCTATTCATGTTCTTTTCCCTTTACGCATAAAAATAGGAAAAGAAATCATTGCTTTTTAAGCGGGAAGGAGATTTTCTCATATGCACAAGCGTCAGACAAAAGATCCCCCGGAGAAAAAAACCACCGCCCGGGAACGGCTGGCAGATGCCCTGGATATCTCCAAGGAAGTGGTGTTAAACGCCGTCCTGATTTCCTGTATCGGAGACCGGGAATTGACTTTGGAAAATTACAAAAGCATTATGGAATACACGGATACTTGTATCCGTGTTAAAGCCAATCCCTATCCGGTAAAAATCACAGGCACCGGCTTGGAACTTCGGAATATTACCCGGGATCTTCTCTACATTACGGGACGAATTCACACCTTCGGCTTTTGCCGAACCAACCAATAAGCAGCAAAATTTTATGAACAGGAGGGGTTCTGTTTGCGTTTTCTTACTATGGTCCATTTGCTGGAAGGGTATGTTACCATTCGGGCGGAAGGAATCTTTTTAGAGCGATTTCTCAATATCTGTACCCGCCGGGAACTGGATATTAGAAACATTTGTCACTGTGGCAATCAACGGTTAACGGCAGAGATTTCTCTAAGCTCCTTCCGCCTGCTTCGCCCCATTTGTACCCGTACCCAGACCAGAGTTCGCATCCTTAAACGCCACGGATTGCCCTTTCTGTTGCATCGGTATCGAAAACGGAAATTTGCCCTCATCGGCCTTTGCCTTACCTTGTTATTGCTTTGGTATACCTCAGGGCATATTATGGGAATTACCGTCTTTGGCAACCAAAAAATCTCCACCGAAACAATTTTAAGCCATCTTTCCCGTTCCGGCGTTGCACTGGGCCAATCGGCCCGTCATTTGGACTCCTCTGTCATCCGAAATCAAATGATGCGGGATCTGGATGACTTGGCCTGGATTGGCATTAATGTTAACGGATCGAGAGTCTATATCGAAGTGGTAGAACGTCTGGAAAAAGAACCGGGCGTGGATATATCCCAACCCTGCAATCTGGTTGCTGCCCGGGACGGCGTCATTGCGTCCATCCAGGCACGCAACGGCCAAACCATGGTAAAGCCTGGGGAAGGTGTCCGTCAGGGCGATGTTTTGGTCAGCGGTATCGTGGACAATCCCGCTAGGGGATATCTGCAAGTTCACGCCTATGGACAGGTCTTTGCCGAAACCAGATATACCAGAACGCAAGAATATCCCCTTAACTATCAAGAACAACTGGATACAGGGGAAAAAACCTCCCGCTATACCCTTCGCCTTTTAAATTGGGAATTCACCCTGTTTCCCGGCGACAAGGACCCTTATACCACTTCCGCTGTATCAGAATCGGAGCGGGAATACCGTCTTCCCATCGACTCTTTCCCCTCTCTTTTTCTTCGCACCAAAACCTATCAGGAACAAATCATAAAGCCCAGGAGCCGCACCCCGGAAGAGGCCTTAGAAACAGCAAAAAAAGAACTTACAGAAAAATTAGAGGCCGAAATTTCCGATTCTGCCACCGTCATAGACCAGGAACTCTCTTATACCTTGACAGAGCGGGACACCCTCTCGGTTTCTCTAACCCTGATCTGCCGAGAAAATATTGCCGTTGAAGTTCCCATAGAAAAACCGGAAGAGTGACCCTAGTCCTCTTCCGGTTTTATCATACTATTTTCCTTTAAAATCGTTCCCGCCGGCGCTGTTTTCGAAGTTCCCGCCGTTTTTCTCCGGCTTCCCACTCGGCTTGCTCCTCATGGCTTACCGGAATCAGTCTTGGCACCTGTATCGGCTTTTCTTCCTCATCCAGTGCCACCATTACCAAATAGGCCGTGTTGATCCGGCTTCGTGTTCCATCTAAATGCTCCACATAGGTTTTGACGCAGACCTCCATGGAAGTATTCCCTACATGGGTCAACTTTCCAGCCAGCAAAATGGTATCGTTGGCATGGGCCGGTCCTTGAAACCGCAGATTATCAATAGCGGCAGTCGTAACATTCCTTTCCGCATGCCGCCTGGCCACAATCGCTGCCACCACATCAATCCATGCCAGCAATTGTCCGCCAAACAACCGATTATAACCATTCATACTGGCCTGATTCAGAATCTGGATTTGCTCGGTATAAGAATCCCTAACATATTTTGCGTTTTCCAACCCTCGTTCTATTCTGTCTTCCTCCTTTTGCCCAAAGGGCAAACCTGCATGCAAATGCCGCAAACAACACCTCTCCCTATATGTTGAAAAGCCTGCTTCATATACGCACTGCAAGCCTGTGCATCCAAAATATATTCCCGTCCTTTCTCGGGCATAAAGGCCTGTCCGGTAATGGCCATGGCCGGACAATGTTTGGCACAAAGGCGGCAATCCCCGCAAGGAGAAGGCAGAACTTCCGGCCGGTCCGGAAAGGGACAATCGGTCAAAACCGTGCCCAGCCGTACTCTTGGCCCATGCTTTGAAGAAAGAAAAAGTCCGCTTTTTCCCACAGCCCCCAATCCCGCCAGGGAAGCGGCATACTTGTGAGAAAAAATGCCTTGCAGGCCGCCCACCGATTGAGAAGCGGGAATCGGCACATAACGATACCCCACCTCATCCAGCATCCGACCGAGGCGAAGGGAAAGTTGGTCGATAAGACTATTCACACTGCGATAATGGTGGAAGTATGTATGGGTGGGAGCATCGGAAATCTGGTCTACAATAACATCGGAAAGCGGGATGGTGTAGGATAATGCATAAGAAAGACCAAAGTCATTTTCTTCCTCCAAACGGCAAAACCCCACCTGTCCGGCACCATGCTCTAACAGAAAGTCTTTAAGTTGTTCCTGAATCTCCATTTTTAGCCCTCCAAGGCTCTGACGTTTTTTAAGTAATCCAATGTTTTAAGATGTTTTTCCATCTGTAATTCCAGACAATACTCGCCAAGGCTGCTCAAATAGGCAAGAGATTGCTCCGGCAGCCGAAACGAAAAAATCTTTTTCGGGTCAGCAGAGGCTATGTAAGAAATAGCGCCCAGCACGGAGGTGCCGGCGTCAATCATGCCGGAGGATTCTTCCTTCCCGCATCCTCTGCAATAAACGACGTTTTCGGCGGGAGAAAAAAAAGTCAACCCCTCCGTCTTGCCGCACCTAGCGCAAGCAGAAAGAGGCGGCAAGAAGCCCTGTGCTGCCAAGGTTCTAAATTCATACACCGCCTTAATCTGCTCATAGGGGATCTTCTCTTCCGCAAGCAAATACAGGGTATTTAAAAGCAATTGCATCTGTGCAGGGTCAGGCGCATCCTCCGGAATCACCCGATTGGCAACCTCACAAAAATAGGACGCATACGCCATTTTCTCCAAAGAGTCCCTCAATCCTCCAAAGGAGCAAAGGGTCTCTCCGTGATTGATTTTATATAAACCTTTCCCCCGCCCCTGAAACAAGGTAAAGGCTGCATAAGAGAACAGTTGGGTGACCGTTAAAAGTCCCGATTTGTTGGAACGGGCACCACCGGCCAAAATCGATATCTTACCAAATTCTCGGGTAATAACCGTCAAAATCCTGGAACTGTCCCCGTATTTAATCTCCCGCGTGACAATTCCCGTGGCTTCAACAATTCCCAACCCTCTCTCTCCTTTCTTTTATCATCCGTAAAATCCGGTATAGGTTTTGTCTCCCCATGTCTTAGATTCCTGCGCGCCGTCATCGCCTTCTTCCAAAGCATCTTCTCCGCTGGCAGCACGATAAGCCAAATAGGCTTGTACGCTGCCGGTTATTTCAAATTCTCTCCAGGAATCCTCCGAGGTTGTATGCATAACATCTCCTCCATATCCATATACTCTGCAATTCGTCTTTAGTATATGATACGCAAGCGGCTTTATACGGTTCCGCCCATGGACAATGTTTTCCAATTTTCCTCCCGGTTTAGGACAAAAGGATTTTAAGAACTTTTATTCAAAGCCGATATCGGTGATAAAGTTCTCCCGATTCCGCCAGTCTTCCTTGACTCGCACCCAAAGTTCCAAATATACCTTTGCGCCCAAAAATCGCTCAATATCTGTTCGGGCCAACTTACCGATTTGTTTTAGTTTTTCGCCGCCTTTTCCGATAATGATGCCTTTGTGGCTCTGCCTTTCGCAGTAAATGGCGGCCAGAATCTCATAGGTTCCTGTCTCCCGTTGTTTCATCCGTTCTATCTCCACCGCAATGCCGTGGGGAATCTCCTTGTTCAGTAGCCGCAGGGCTTTTTCCCGAATAAACTCCGAAACAATCTGTCGCTCCGGTTGATCGGTAATAACATCATCAGGGAAAAACTTTGGTCCCTCGCCAAGGCAGTCTTTGATGTTTTCAAACAAAGCGGGCAGGTTCTCCCCACACTGTGCCGAAATGGGCACAATGGCCCGAAAGGGATACAATTCTTTTAGTTGATCCAAAATCGGGAGTAGTTGCAACCGTTCCACCGTGTCGATTTTATTCACTGCCAAAATGACCGGAATCTCTGCGGTTTTCAGCCCCATCAAGGCCTCTCGCTCCAGTTCCAGTTCCTCGGGACGGATATTGCAATCCACCACATAAATCAATGCATCAATGTCCTGGGTTGCCGTATAAATATATTTCTCCATCCGCTTTCCCAGTTTGGTATGGGGTTTATGAATCCCCGGTGTGTCAATGAGCACCATCTGCAAATCCTTCTCGGTATAGACACCCAGAATCTTGGTCCGTGTGGTTTGGGGTTTGTTTGAAACAATCGCAACCTTCTCCCCCACAATATGATTGAGCAATGTAGATTTTCCGGCATTGGGACGCCCGGTAATGGCAATAAATCCAGATTTCATCGTTTTTCCTCTTTCGTTTTGTTTTTTCGTCCGGTAAGGCCTTTGAGAACTTTTATCTTGGCAGCCCCATTTCTTCCAAAACCTCTTTTTGGTATCCAAACATTTCCTCTTCATCCTCCGGCGTCATATGATCATACCCTAAAAGGTGGAGCATGGAATGAACGGTCAAAAAACCGATCTCCCGCTCAAAAGAATGTCCATACTCTTCTGCTTGTTCCTCGGCCCGTTCCAGAGAAATGACCACATCCCCTAGGCACAAATCTCCCATTTCCCCAAACTCCGCATATTCTTCGATGATTTCCCCGTTTTCGTCATACTCGAACATAGGAAAAGAGAGTACATCGGTAGCACGGTCAATTTCACGGTGGAGGGCATTGAGTTTACGGATACCCTCGTTATCGGTCAGCATGACGCTGATTTCCACATCGGTACGAAATCCCATATACCGCAGCGTCGTCTTGGCCGCCTTTTCTATCAACCGACGCAAAGATCGGGAAACAGCATATTTGTCCTGCTCTATCAAAAAACTTACTCTCATAGACAACCTTCTATTCCTTTCCTTGGGAAATTATCGAGCCTGTTCCCGTTTTTGTCGGCTTTTAGCAACCCGTTCCCGCTCCAGTTCCTTTCTCTCATACGCTTTCACAATCCGCTGTACCAAAGGATGCCGAACCACATCTCGCTCATCTAAATAGACAAAGTCAATGCCTTCCACATTTTTTAGAACAATTTCCACATCTTTAAGTCCCGATTTCCGGTCTCTGGGCAGGTCAATTTGGGTAATATCTCCGGTCACCACAATGCGGGAGGAGAATCCCATACGAGTCAAAAACATCTTCATCTGCTCCGGCGTGGTATTTTGCGCTTCATCCAAAATGATAAAAGCATTATCCAGGGTTCGGCCCCGCATATAAGCAAGGGGTGCCACTTCGATCAAACCCCGTTCCAAGTTTTTATGAAAAACCTCATAGCCCATCATCTCGCCCAACGCATCATAAAGCGGCCGCAGATACGGATCCACCTTTTCCTGCATATCTCCGGGCAAAAATCCCAAACTCTCTCCGGCCTCAATGGCGGGTCTGGTTAAGATAATCCGATCAATCTCTTTGCTTTTAAATGCAGCCACCGCCGCTGCCACTGCCAGATAGGTCTTGCCGGTTCCCGCCGGACCAATGCCAAAAACAATGTTGTTTTCCTTGATGGCCTTTAAATATTGCTTTTGTCCCAGGGTTTTTGCTTTAATGGGAACACCCCGCGTACTGATGCAAACCACATCTTTCCCAAGTTCCTCTAACTGTTGGGCATTGCCGGCCTCAACCTGGGACAGAACATAGCGCACCTCTTGTTCTCCAATGGTTTCTCCACGGGTTGCCATAGCCAGCAGGTTCCGTACCACGCACAACGCCTTGTCCACCTGTTCCGGTTCTCCGCCCAGTTTGATTTCCGAACCACGGTTAATGATGGCAACATCCAGTTCTTTTTCAATTAATTTAATATTCTCGTCAAAACTTCCGAATAGATTAATAACCAAATCCATTCTCTCTGCTTCGATAAATCGTTCCATGAAACTACCTCGAATTTTCTTAAATTTCTCTTTTCTTATCATAATCCAACGGCCTGATTTTGTCAATGAAAAAACCAAAGAATGCCATAGTTTTCCACTATGGCATTAGGTTCTCTCTATTTAGGTTGATCTACTTTTTGAATTTTATTTATGACAAATATTGTAGTTTACGATCTTCTTACTCTTCCCGATCCCGTTTGGAAAAGACACAGCCGCAATAGTCCTGTCGGTAGAGATGATACATTTTGGAAAGTTCCACCGACCGTTTGTATCCCTCTCTCTTTTTAAAATCAGACGGAAGATGCATAACGTCAAATTCTTCTCCTAACATCTCTCCGATTTCATTGATCTTTTGGGCATTTTTGAGAGGGCTGATACTCAATGTGGTGGCAAAGTAGTCATACCCGCCCCCATGGGCTGCCTCTGCGGCTTTTCGAAGCCGCATTTCGTAACACCGATAACAGCGGGCACCACCCTCAGGCTCCGCTTCCAATCCCTTGGAAATAACTCCAAACTGTTCCGGCTCCCAATCACAATCCATGATAGCCACCGGATACCTCCAGTTTCCTTCCCGAACCAACCGGATTTGCTCTTGTTTTCGGAATTCGTATTCCTCTTTTGGGAAGATGTTGGGATTGTAATAAAGAATCGTAATATAAAAGTATTGACTCAAATACTCCAGCACATAACTGCTGCAAGGGGCACAACAACTATGCAGCAACAACGCCGGCACACGGGCTTCCCGTTGCAATTCCTCAATCAAGGTATCCAACCGTTTTTGATAATTTATTTTGGGCTCTGGCATCCAAACCCATCCTTTCTGTTTCTTTTCTATATCTCGCGCAGCTTAAGATTTCCGTCAAAGCAACGCACCATTTCGTCGGCACGCCGCCTGGAAATCTGTCCGGTATCTACCATAAAATCCAGTTGTGTATGCATCCGTCCCGAAACCACACGATGGAATTCCTCCAAAACATCCACGTTCCGTGCCACTTCCCATGGCGTTTTACCTGTTTGCAGGACTGATTCCATCTCCTCTTTGGATCGGCCGGACAGCATGGAAAGCACCAATGCTACATTTCCATTTTCCATGGCCCGATATAATTCTATCAAGGCACCGATCTTTGCGTCCATCGCCAGCCTCCTTCCTCAATACCTATATATATTCCTTTTTCTGTCCGGTTATTTCAAGGATTTATGAGGTTATCATACCATGACACTGTGAATAATCCATGAACGCATCATGAACTTTTTCCCACTTTTTATTCAACTTTTCTATGAATGAATTTTTTTAAAAAAAGACTTGCCAAACACCGTAGAATATGCTATACTAATTACCGTTATATGCGCCCGTAGCTCAGCTGGATAGAGTGTCAGACTCCGACTCTGAAGGTCGTGCGTTCGAATCGCGTCGGGCGTACCATATTGCGGCAAGCCCTTTTGGCTTGCCGCATTTTTCTTTGTAAAAAAGCCGCTTGCAGCCCGTCCTTTCCTATCGGAACACGAGCCTTGACAAAGGCTATCTTCTGTGCTATAATTTTGCAAGAATAGTTATGATGAAAGGACGTATGTACCATCATGGACGACAGTAGTTCTGACGAGGATAACTACCCTTTGTATTCTTACAATATAACGTATCAATATTTATGGACAAGACAAAACACCTATTTACGATTGTAGGGGTTTGTTTGGTCTTTTTTGTTTTTATAGGGAACTCTTAATTTATGATAACATATCCTATGCTTGGAGGCAATCATGAAGGAATCAATTTTTTTCGTAATCGGGTTGCAAATTGCGCTGATTGCACTCAATGCAATTTTTGCCTGTGCAGAAATTGCCGTTATTTCCATGAATGACAATAAACTAGCAAAACTCTCTGAAGAGGGAGATAAACGTGCCATTCGGCTCACAAAACTGACTGCACAGCCGGCACGGTTTTTGGCTACCATTCAAGTTGCCATTACCCTATCAGGCTTTTTGGGCAGTGCTTTTGCCGCCGAAAACTTTTCTGACGGCTTGGTGGACTGGCTGATTCGTATCGGAACGCCACTATCCCCTAAAGTACTAGACACCGTCTCTGTGCTCTTTATTACCATTATCCTTTCTTACTTTACCCTTGTTTTTGGAGAACTTGTTCCAAAACAAATTGCCATGCGCAAGGCAGAAAAACTGGCACTTGGCATGTCCGGTCTGGTCAGCGCCATTTCCAAACTCTTTGCGCCTTTGGTTGGCCTTTTGACCCTTTCTACCAACGGCATTTTGCGTCTTTTGGGCATCGACCCCAACCAAGAGGACGAACAGGTCAGCGAAGAGGAAATCCGCATGATGGTAGATGTCGGCAGCCAAAAAGGTACCATCGACCACGAAGAACGTGAGTTTATCCAAAACGTCTTTGACTTTGACAATCTATCCGTAGAAGAGTTAATTACCCACCGAACCGAAGTTACCCTTTTGGATTCGGAAGATTCTGCCGAGACATGGAGAGACACTATTTTTGACACCAAGTATACCTACTATCCCATCTGCGACGGCACACCGGATCAAATCGTTGGCGTTCTCAATACCAAACGGTATTTTAGATTAAAGGATACGTCTAAAGAATCCATCTTACAGCATGCAGTTTCGCCGCCATATTTTGTACCCAAAACCCTAAAGGCAGATATCCTGTTCCGAAATATGAAACGAGAAAAGATCGGACTTGCCATCGTACTAGACGAATACGGTGGAATGAACGGTATCATTACTCTTAAGGATTTAGCCGAGGAATTGGTGGGCGATTTGGAAGACGACATTACAGTGGAAGATTCCAATGCCATCTTAGAACAAATTAAAGAGGATCTTTGGCGTATAAGCGGAAGTGTCCTTCTGGAAACTCTGGCCGAAACACTGGAAATCCCCTTGCCCAGCACCGAGTGCGACACCCTAAGCGGTTTGATTTTCCATACCTTAGGGGCACCGCCGGAACTTGGAAGTACCATCAAATTGGAGAATCTGGAAATCTGCGTAACGGAACTCCAAAACCATCAGGTAAAAACCGCCATTGTAAAACGTCTTTCGTCTTGCTGATAAACAAACGAGAAAAAGGCCCTTGCCATGGACCAATGCAATCCACGGCAAGGGTCTTTTTATGGATAACTTCTCAAATTCTCTTGATCGGTTTTCTAATCCTTGTTTTTTCCCATCCCCAGTGCCCCACTGGCATCACTGGCCATCCGCCAGTCTCCCCGGGGCGACAGAGAAACGTGTCCTACCTTTGGCCCGTCAGGCATACAGGAACGCTTAAACTGACTCCGGAAAAACCGCTGCATAAACACCGTCAGCCATTTCTCTATCATCTCATCCGGATAAGTTCCTTCAAACGCACATCTTGCAAGATAAAAAATCTTTTCCTTGGAAAATCCCCAACGCACCATGTAATATAAGAAGAAATCATGGAGTTCATACGGACCGACAATCTCCTCTGTTTTCTGGGCAATTTCCCCGTCTTCCTCAGGAGGCAAAAGTTCGGGGCTGACCGGCGTATTTAAAATATCCTGCAGCGTCTCCTGCAACGTGGTCATCTCGGTTTTTGCTATATATCCCACCAAATGCCGCAACAATGTTTTGGGCACTGAAGCATTGACCCCATACATGGACATATGATCGCCATTGTAGGTGGCAAACCCCAAGGCAAGTTCCGACAAATCTCCGGTCCCCACAACGATTCCGCCGGTTTGATTGGCAATATCCATCAGCACCTGGGTCCGTTCCCGCGCCTGTGCATTTTCATAGGTAACGTCATGGCATCCCTCCTCGGCCCCAATATCTGCAAGATGCTTTGTTACCGCTGCCTTAATATCAATCTCCCGCAGGGTTGCCCCTATCTCTGCAATTAACTTTTTCGCATTTTGGTAGGTCCGGTCGGTGGTTCCGAAACAAGGCATGGTTACCGCCACAATACCGGAGCGGGGCAGTCCTAAACTGTCAAAGGCCTTGGCCGTAACCAATAGCGCCATGGTACTGTCGAGTCCACCGGAAATTCCAATGGTAACAGTATTAAGACCGATATGAGACAACCGTTTTTTCAGTCCGTGGTATTGTATAGCAAAAATCTCTTGGCATCGCTTTTCTAATGTTTGGGGATCTTCCGGGATAAAGGGCCGGGAAGAAATTTTCCGCTTCAGCACCGTCTGGCAAAGCGATCCGTCAAAGTAGATACGACGATATCCCCCATCCTCTGCCGGCCGAAACGTGCTAAGCCGTCTCCGCTCCTGTACGATGCGGCCAAGATCAATCTCGGTACAAAGAAGGCCTTCTGAAAACGGTTTGGATTCCGCCAGCAAAATTCCATTTTCGTAAATCATGTTATGACCGCCAAAAACCAAATCGGTGGTAGATTCGCCCGGTCCGGCATCTGCATAGAGATATGCCGCTGCACCGCGGGAGGACTGAGAGGCCAAAAGGATCTTCCGATACTCATTTTTCCCCACAACCTCATTGCTGGCAGAGAGATTGACCAAAACAGTGGCGCCGTTTTGCGCATGCTGTATTCCGGGTGGAACAGGCGCCCACAAATCTTCACAAATCTCAGCCGCGACCCGAAACTCTTCCATGAATTTGGCACAGAATAACAATTTCGGCCCTACCGGAACGGTATCTCCCTCTATAAGAATCTCGGTATTCTCATGAAGCACGGCGAAATGCCGCATTTCATAAAATTCACTGTAATTGGGCAGGTGCATCTTGGTGGCAAACCCCAAAATCCGGCCGCCTTGCAAAAAAGCCGCCGCATTGTATATTTTATCCCCTATGGCCAGCGGCAATCCTACCACCGCCAGAAGTTCCATTTCAGCCGTCGCTTTAGCAAGACGGCATACCGCCGCCTTTGCCTGATCCAGCAATGCGGTCTGAAAGAACAAATCCCCGCAGGTATACGCCGTCAACCCAAGTTCGGGAAAAACCACCAGCCGTACACCGCGGCGTTCCGCTTCCTGCATCATTTCTAAAGTCTTCTGCTGGTTAAAGGCCACATCTGCAACCTGTACCTGTGGGGTAGCCGCCGCCACCTTGATAAATCCGTATCTCATAAGAAATCCTCCGTTTTTCCGTCATAAGACGGCTAAGATATAAACTTGATGACAACCTTTCATCACTGCAAAACATCCGTTCCTTCTAAAACTATCCAACTCCTAAATCCACATTGCTGAGCAGCAACTCTGCACCGGGAACTTCCCGCAGCATGGGCGCAATTTCTTCACTAAGCCACGCAGCCAGTTTTTCATCTCTGCATAAGTTTGTACTGTTTTCTACAAAAGCATTCAAACTAAAATATTCAAAATACTGCCGGGCAAGGTTAATATCCCGCAAAATCCCTTCCCGCGTCTGCCCCTCTACCGCAGCCAACAGACAAACTCCTTGAAAATACTGTGCCAAATCTTTCGCACACACCTCCGGCGGGATTCCTTTCTTCCAACTCTCCCGCAGGATGGGGTCAAAGGTTTCCACTCCACATCGAAACTTGACTCTTTGATTGGGGAACCTTGCTCCAAACTCCATCAGTTTCTCCCGATAAAGCCAGTGAGCCTCAAACCACAAAGTATGCACCTTGCAAGCATCGGCCACCTTACGAATCAAGGCAAGGGTCTCCTCGTCTAGTTCCGGTGCAGAGCCGGAGTTGATGATGTCAAGCACTCCATATTCTCCCGTTACCTGTTCTAAAACCGGTCGATTAACCTCATAAGGATTTTCGCTGACATCCTGATGATAATCACAAAAGGCACACTGCTTCCAAACGCATCCCCGTCCCTGCAAAAGCAAAAACTCTCGCGGCAGCACTGTATCAATCTTTGCATAACGCACCAGTTTACGCATAGGGCTCCTCCCGACTTTGAATTTTTCGTTTAAGCCAAGCAATCAAAGCATACGCCAGCGGCGTTCCCGCCACGGCTTCCAGCCCCCATTTCATAACATATTGGGCTGCTATCATGGTTCCGCACTCCCGCAGCGGTATCGTTCCCCAAAAGGCTACCATCACAAAAATGATGGTGTCAAAAAGATATCCTACCCCCGAACTTCCTATGGTACGTAGCCAAAGATGCCTACCGTTGGTTTTCTCTTTGATCTTTACCATAATCCATGCATTAGACAATTCTCCAAACAAAAAGGCCAGCAGCGAGGCTGCTACAATTCTTGGCACATAACCAAAAACTATGGCATAGGCCTGTGTAGTCTCTGCCATATGTTCCGGCGAAGGCAACCATATTCCAAGCGTGGTGGATAGAACCAGAATCAAATTGCAAAGAAAGGTAAGAAAAATGACCCGCCGTGCCGCTTTAAATCCCCAGATTTCAGTCAGGGCATCCCCCAGCATATAGGCAAAGGGAAAGGTAATGGTTCCTGCATCAAATAATGCAAGACCTTTGATGGCAACGACCTTGACAGCCATTAAGTTGGCAGTTAAATAAAAGGTTACCATGAGGCAGGCTATGACCATCAAATAAAATTCCTTATTCTGGTTTTTTTCAGGGTTTTCCAGTACCTGTTTTTTCATTGTTAACGCTCCGTTTCTCCTATGAGTTTTTCTTGACGAAAATCGGTCAGTTTCACACTGACAAACTGTCCGTTTTCTCCCCTTGGGGCATGGACAAGAACATCCATATAGTTGGCGGTAGTTCCGCTCCACAGATCCCCTTCCTTTTGTTCCAGCAATACCGACACCGTTTTCCCAATATATTTCCGGCAAAAGGTTTCTTTCATTTCTGCCGCCAGATTCAGCATGGCATGGGTCCGCTCTGCCTTAACCGCCTCTATCACCTGATCCGGAAATCGTTCCGCCGCCGTTCCCTTTCTTACTGAATAGGGGAAAATATGCATCTTGGAAAACCCTATCTCCTGACAAAAAGCATAGGATTCCCGAAACTCTTCCTCGGTTTCTCCGGCGAATCCCACCATCAAATCGGTGGTAATGGCGGTATCCGAAATCTCCTGTCGCAGCAGTTCCACCGCCCGCCGATATTCTGCGGTGGTATAACGGCGACGCATCCTTGCAAGGGTTGCATCGCACCCACTCTGCAAAGACATATGAAACTGCGGACAAAGTTTAGAAAGTCCCTTTACCCGCCTGACAAAATCCTCGGTAATCATGACAGGCTCTAAGGAACCAAGCCGAACCCGCTCCACGCCTTCGACCTGGCAAACCGCCTCTATCACATCCACCAGCCCTATCTCATCCTCTAAATCTTTGCCGTACGAGCCAATATGGATGCCGGTCAATACCACCTCGCCATAACCTTCCTGTCCCAGTGCGGCAGCCTCTTCCCGGATTTTGGAAATCTCCCGGGAGCGCACCGGCCCTCTGGCAAAAGGGATAATGCAATAGGAACAAAAGTTATTACAGCCATCCTCAATCTTTAGATTGGCACGAACCCGGCTTTGGCTCTTTGTAATCCCCATTTCCTCATAGGTATCTTCTTTTAGAATATCCTCTACCCGATCACTTTTTTTGCCCTGCAACGCATCTTCCACCAATGCTACAATCCGGTTTCGGTATTTGTTGCCCAAAAGAACATCTACCTCCATCTCCTTGCGGAGTAGTTCCGTCTCGGTTTGCGCCAGGCAACCGGTAACAGCCAGTATGGCACACGGATGCTCCCGCCGAACCCGTCGAATCTGCTGCCGGCTTTTTTTGGCACCGGTGCCGGTAACGGTGCAAGTATTGATGACATAGACGTCTGCGGTTTCTTCCTGCGTAACCGTATATCCCGCCTCCCGAAACAGCGTCGCCATGGCCTCGCTTTCATATAAATTGGTTTTGCATCCCAAGGTAATGAATTTTACAGTTATTTTTGACACACCCTATCCTGCTCCAATATTTTTCCGCTTTTTCTCGAAAACAAAAGTCAGATTATCTATATTGCATAAATTGGTAAAAATAAAATTATAAAATAATTATATAATTTCTCATTGACTAATGCAAGAAAAAATTATATAATTTAGGGAAGGATTAATATTTTTTTAGGAGGTTATGCGAAATGAGAGATTTCACCGTGGCACTGAGTTCCATTGGCGACGTTAAAAATTTTGTCAATATCGTAACAAAATATGATTTTGAGATTGATTTAACTTCCGGCCGTTATGTGGTAGATGCAAAATCTATCATGGGAATCTTCAGCCTGGATTTGACAAAACCCATTCGAGTAGAAGCCCATAGCGAGGATTGTAGCCAACTTCTTGATGAACTGGCTCCTTATATCCAAAAATAAATATTGAAAATCCCTGCCGATATTTGCGCAGGGGTTTGTCGCGTTTCAAACTGCCAAGGAGGCAATTTATGGAGAATCTTTTTATGCAGGCCGCTCTTGAAGAGGCCCGCGCCGCCATGACGGCAGGGGAGATTCCGGTCGGTGCGGTACTGGTACAAAATAATACCATCATCGCCCGTGCCCACAACCGCCGGGAGGCGGAGCAAAATGCACTTTCTCACGCAGAAATCGAGGTCATCAACCAAGGTTGCAAACATCTGGGTTCTTGGCGGCTTTCCGACTGTGACCTTTACGTTACGTTGGAACCTTGTGCCATGTGCTGCGGCGCCATTGCCCAAGCAAAGATACGACGCCTTTATTTCGGGGCTTATGACCTAAAAGGCGGTTTTGCTGTTTCCAACGCCGGACTTTTGGAAGATCCCGGTCTTATGCACAAACCCGAATACTACTGCGGTATTATGGAGGAAGAATGCAGCGCCTTATTGCATGAGTTCTTCGGCCGGCTGCGAGATTGCCGAGCCTGAAACGCACTCTTTTACTAATGTAAAATAATGAATTATACATATATGGAGGTAACACGAATGTCAAAAAAATACGTATACCTTTTTAGCGAAGGTGACGCAACCATGAGAAACCTGCTGGGCGGCAAGGGTGCCAACTTGGCCGAAATGACCAAGATGGGTCTTCCCGTTCCCCAAGGTTTCACCATTTCTACTGAGGCTTGTACTCAGTATTATGAGGATGGCAGAAAAATCAATGACAGCATTCAGGCTGAAATCCTCGAAAACATCAAAAAGATGGAAGGAATTACCGGCAAGAAATTCGGCGATTCCGAGAATCCTCTTTTGGTTTCTGTCCGCAGTGGTGCGAGAGCATCTATGCCCGGCATGATGGACACCATTCTCAACCTTGGTCTTAACGAGAAGGTTGTGGAAGTTATGTCCGCAAAATCCGGTAATCCCCGTTGGGCTTGGGACTGTTACAGAAGATTTATTCAGATGTATTCTGACGTTGTTATGGAAGTAGGAAAGAAATACTTCGAACAACTCATTGACGAAATGAAAGAGGAAAAGGGCATCACACAGGACGTTGACCTTACCGCTGACGATCTTAAAAATCTGGCTGCTCAATTTAAGGCAGAGTATAAGAGCAAAATCGGCACCGATTTCCCCGATGATCCCATTGAACAGTTGTTTGGTGCAGTAAAGGCCGTATTCCGTTCCTGGGACAACCCCCGCGCCAACATCTATCGTCGTGACAACGATATCCCCTATTCCTGGGGTACTGCCGTAAATGTACAGATGATGGCATTTGGTAACATGGGCGATACTTCCGGTACCGGTGTTGCCTTTACCCGTGATCCTGCTACCGGCGAAAAGAAACTCATGGGCGAATTCCTGATGAACGCACAGGGTGAAGACGTGGTTGCCGGCGTAAGAACTCCGCAGAAGATCGAGCAGATGAAGAATGTTATGCCTGAGGTTTATGAACAGTTCCTGGGCATCTGCAATACTTTGGAGAACCACTACAGAGATATGCAGGATATGGAGTTTACCATTGAGGACCATAAACTGTATATGCTCCAGACCAGAAATGGTAAGAGAACTGCACAGGCAGCGTTAAAGATTGCTTGTGATTTAGTGGACGAGGGTATGATTTCTAAGAAGGAAGCCGTTTGCATGATTGACCCTCGTAACCTGGACACCCTGTTGCATCCGCAATTTGATGCTGCTGCATTAAAATCTGCAACACCTATGGGTAAAGCGTTGGGTGCATCTCCCGGTGCCGCTGCCGGTAAGATTGTCTTTACCGCAGACGATGCAAAAGACTGGGCTGCAAAAGGTGAAAAGGTAATTCTGGTTCGTCTTGAAACCTCTCCGGAGGACATCGAAGGCATGAAGGCCGCACAGGGTATCCTCACCGTACGTGGTGGTATGACCTCTCACGCAGCCGTTGTTGCCCGTGGTATGGGTACCTGCTGTGTATCCGGTTGCGGCGACATCGCCATGGACGAGGAAAACAAGAAGTTTACCTTAAACGGAAAAGAATATCATGAAGGAGACACCATTTCTCTGGATGGTTCTACCGGTAATATTTACGATGGTTTGATTCCTACGGTTGACGCCGTAATCGCCGGCGAATTTGGAAGAATTATGTCTTGGGCGGATGAGTTTAGAACTTTGAAAGTTCGCACCAACGCCGACACGCCTGCTGACGCAAAGAAAGCAAGAGAACTGGGCGCAGAGGGTATCGGTCTTTGCCGTACCGAGCATATGTTCTTTGAAGGCAACAGAATTGATGCTTTTAGAGAAATGATTTGTGCTGATTCCGTAGAAGAAAGAGAAGCAGCCTTAGAAAAGATTCTGCCCATGCAACAAGGCGACTTTGAACAACTCTACGAGGCACTGGAAGGCCATCCTGTTACCATCCGGTTCCTGGATCCTCCACTCCACGAATTCGTTCCTACTGAGGAAGCCGACATTGCATTGCTGGCAAAGGCCCAGGGCAAGAGTGTAGAGGCCATTAAGGATATTATCAACAGCTTGCACGAAGCAAACCCCATGATGGGACACAGAGGTTGCCGTCTGTCTGTAACCTATCCTGAAATCGCTAAGATGCAGACCAAGGCTGTTATTCGTGCCGCCATCAATGTTCAAAAAGCACACGCTGACTGGTCTATCGTTCCTGAAATCATGATTCCGTTGATTTGTGATATCAAGGAATTGAAATATGTAAAGAAAATCGTGGTAGAGACTGCAGATGCTGAAATTGCAGCAGCAGGCATCGATCTCAAGTATGAGGTTGGTACCATGATCGAAATTCCGCGTGCAGCATTGACTGCAGACGAAATTGCCTCCGAGGCTGACTTCTTCTGCTTCGGCACCAACGACTTGACCCAGATGACCTTTGGCTTCTCTCGTGATGATGCCGGCAAGTTCCTGGATGCTTACTATGATACCAAAATCTTTGAGAACGATCCCTTTGCAAAGATTGACCAAACTGGTGTTGGTAAATTGATGGAATTGGCTATCAAGTTGGGCAAACCCGTCAATCCCAACCTCCACGTTGGTATCTGTGGTGAGCACGGCGGCGATCCTTCCACCGTTGAGTTCTGCCACAAGATTGGTCTCAACTACGTTTCCTGTTCCCCCTTCCGTGTTCCCATCGCAAGATTGGCTGCAGCACAGGCACAGGCTAAGGAAAGCAAATAAGATAACGAAATTTAGGCGGTGCATTTTGCACCGCCTGTTTTCATCCCGGCAGAAAGGAACAAGTCTATGAAGGTATACGATGCTATCAAAAAACGAAGAACCATTCGGAAATTTACCCAAAAACCAATCCCCAAAGAAACCTTGCTCTCTTTAGTGGACTGTGCGCGGATGGCCCCCTATGGCGCCAATCTCCAGCCGTTAAAGTTCGCCATTTTAGATGAGCCTTCTTTATTAGAGACTGTTTTTCCCTGTACCAAATGGGCCGGCTACCTGAAAAATGGAACACCGACCCCCCAGGAACGTCCTACGGCCTATCTTCTCCTTTTAGGAGATACCACCATCAAGAAAAACGGCGACTTTCAAGTAGAAACAGGCGCCGCCGGTATGGCAATCACACTGGCCGCCACCGCGTCTGGACTGGGTGCCTGCTGGATTGGTGCCTTAGACCGCAAGCAAATACGGGAACTTTTACAAATTCCGGAACATTTAACAGTTCTGGATATCATTGCTTTGGGATATCCTGCCCAAGAAAGTGAAGCCGTACCCATCCAGCAAAACGATGTGAAGTATTACCTAAACGAAGCCGATATTTTGCAAGTGCCAAAGCGCAGTCTGGAGGAAGTTCTTTATTCTATTTAATGGAGTGGCTTTAGAGATAAAAAAGGTCGTAGCACAAGCTACGACTTTTTGTTATTCCTATATTCCTTATTTAAAATCCTCTTGTCCTGGCTCGACAGCCACCTGATATGCCGGTTCGCAAGTCAACTGAACCCCCAGCCGACGAAATACCCTTTCGTCTACCGAGGATAAAATGACCGAAGAATGCACTTCACATCCCCGCAGTTTGTCCAGTTGTTCCATAGCCCGCTCCGCATTGGAATCGGTTGCCGCACAGATAGAAAGTGCAATCAGTGTTTCATCGGTGTGGAGCCGCGGATTTCGGTTTCCAAGATGATCCACCTTTAAGTGCTGAATCGGTTCAATAACGGTGGGAGAAATCAAATGCAATCCATCGTCAAGCCCCGCTAAGGTTTTTAGGGCATTGAGTAGCAACGCCGCGGATGCCCCCAAAAGTTCTGATGTTTTACCGGTAACCACCCGCCCATCCGGCAGTTCTATGGCCGCGGCCGGTGCTCCGGTCAATTCCGCTTTTTGCAGTGCCGGTGCAATGACAGCACGATCATGGGCAGCAACGCCGGCCTTCTTCATCAAAAGTTCCAGTTTGAGCACTACTTCCTGATCGGTAATTCCTTTCTTTTGGTTACACAAAGCGGTATAATAACGGCGAAGAATCTCTTGCCGAGATGCTTCACTGACAATCTCGTCATCAACGATGCAGTTTCCGGCCATATTAACACCCATATCCGTAGGAGATTGATAAGGGCATTTCCCCAAAATTTTTTCAAGCATGGCGGTTACCACCGGGAAAATCTCAACATCCCGATTGTAATTTACCGTGGTTTCTCCATACGCCTCCAGATGGAACGGGTCTATCATATTTACGTCATTTAAATCTGCCGTGGCCGCCTCATAAGCCAGGTTTACCGGATGCTGTAACGGAATATTCCAGATAGGGAAGGTTTCGAATTTGGCATAACCGGCCTGTACCCCTCTTTTATGCTCATGATATAGCTGAGAAAGACAGACCGCCATCTTTCCGCTGCCTGGTCCAGGCGCTGTCACAACCACCAATTCCCGCTGGGTCTCAATATAGTCATTTTTCCCATAACCGTCATCACTAACAATGGTCGCAATGTCAGAGGGATACCCCGCAATAGGATAATGACGATAAACCTTAACCCCCAATGCCGCCAGTCGCTTTTGGAAGGCTTCTGCGGTCGGTTGACCTTGGAAACGGGTTAGTACCACGCTGCCAACATAAAGACCGATGGTCCGGAAGCAATCAATCAAGCGAATGACATCCAGATCATATGTGATCCCCAGATCACCCCGCACTTTATTCTTTTCAATATCCGCGGCATTGATAACAATCACAACTTCCACGCGTTCTTTAAGTTGTAATAACATGCGGAGTTTACTATCCGGTTGAAATCCCGGCAGAACCCGGGAGGCATGATAGTCATCAAATAGTTTCCCGCCAAATTCCAGATACAATTTTCCTCCAAACTGAGAAATTCTCTCGCCGATATGCTCTGATTGCATTCGCAGATATTTATCGTTATCAAATCCGACTTTGGCCAACCTCTGCCACCTCTTTCTGACAAAACTCTTCTTCTATTATACAAGAAAAAAGACCTAGTTGCAAGACTATATTGGAATTTTTTTAAAAGTCCAAGATACCCCTTGCCTTTTTTTCTGTCATATCGTATAATAAAAGAGAACTATTTATACAAAATCTTATTTTATCCACTGTAACACAAGATTCCCGATTGGGGCTTATCTTTGTCATATCCGGCAAAGATAATCCCCCTTTTTTAGCTCATAGAAAAGGAGTTTCGTCATGCAAACGATATACCAAAATCCCATACAGGCTGCTGTCTTCGATTTGGATGGAACACTGGTGGATTCCATGTGGGTTTGGAACAATCTCCTGTCCGATTTTTTAAAAGCCAGAGGCATTGATGCCCCTGCACATATGCTCAATGATGTAACACACATGAGTATCGCCCAAAGTTCCGCCTATGTTCGGGACTATTTTCATCTCCCCATGACCGCCGAAGAAGTATTGCAGGAATGGCGGAATATGGTTTATCTCTCCTATGCGGAGAAAATCCAGCCAAAACCCGGTGTTACAGAATACTTGCAACACTTAAAAGACCACGGCATCCCTATGGCAATCGCCACTTCCTGCGACCCGATTCTATGCGAAGTTTGCCTTAAGCGAAACGGTCTTCTCCCCTTTTTTAAAACCCTGACCTATGCCGATCAGGTTGGCAAAGGAAAAGCCAGTCCGGATATTTATCTGGAATGTTTACGACGTCTTGCATGTAAACCTGAAAACGCCGTTTTGTTTGAAGATATCCTCATCGGTCTTCGTACCGGAAAATCCATCGGCATGAAAACAGTGGCCATAGAGGATCCAAGCGCTGCACCGGATTGGGCTATCATGAAAAAAGAAGCCGATGTTTATATTCACGATTTTTACCAACTATTGGAGAAAGAGCCATGGAACTATCAAACCTTTTAACCAAGCGTCTTCTTGCCTGGTATGATCGGGGCCACCGGGATCTGCCCTGGCGCAATCAACCCATTCCCTATTATGTCTGGGTTTCAGAAATCATGCTGCAACAAACCCGGGTAGAGGCGGTGAAGCCTTACTTTGCGCGCTTTATTGCCGCTCTTCCTGATATTCCTGCGCTGGCATCTGCCGAGGAAGAAATCCTTCTAAAATTATGGGAGGGACTTGGCTATTATCGCAGGGTCTACCATTTGCAAAAAGCAGCCCGGATCGTCATGGAGCGGCATCAGGGACAGTTACCCGATTCCTATCCACAACTGCGGGAACTGCCGGGAATCGGCGACTATACCGCCGGCGCTATTGCCTCTATTGCCTTTGGCCATCCCAAGGCCGCAGTAGATGGAAATGTTTTGCGGGTTATTACCCGCCTGACTGCCGACTATCGGGATATTTCCGGCATGGCAATCAAAAAAGAAATTTCCGGTGCACTGGAGAAAATCTATCCCCAAAAACGCTGTGGGGATTTTACCCAGAGTCTCATGGAGCTCGGGGCCATGGTCTGCCTTCCCGGCGGTACACCCAAATGCGAAATTTGCCCCCTCTCTGACCTTTGCCTGGCAAATCTAACCCATGCCACCGATGAACTTCCTGTTAAACCACAGAAAAAAAAGCGAAAGATCCAGAAACTGGCGGTTCTTATTTTGCGTTATCAAAATCGCATCGCCATTGAAAAACGAACCGAATCCGGTCTGTTGCAAGGACTCTGGCAACTTCCCAATTTCCCAAACGAAGGCAAGTCGCAGACGCCCCAAGATTATCTACAAGAACAAGGCGTTGTCTTTGAAAAGATTACACCCGCTCTGCAGAAAAAACATATTTTTACCCATGTGGAATGGGAAATGTCTTCCTATCTGGTAACCTGTACCGATCCCGGAACTGCCTTTCGCTGGGTTACGCCGGAGGAACTGAAACGTGATGTCAGCCTTCCCTCTGCCTTCCAACACTTTTCCAGCCTTTGGGAAAGGTAACATCACAAAATCTTCCTGTAAAAGCAGATTTTGTTGCGGTATCCCTTGACAGCCCTCCCAAGATAAGTTATAATGTTACTAAATTGTTACAGAAAAAGGATGGAGGGTGCGTTTCATGGCATGGCAAACAAAAAAACACTCCGAGGATCAACTGGTAGCACTCCAACAGGAGGTTAAACAGTTGGAATCCGTAACCTTAGTGGCCATTGAAGACTTTGAAAACCGACTCCGCGGATTGACCGATATTCCGGTTATCCAAGAATCGGACTGGTCCTCTCCCCTCGACACCCTTGATATTTATACTATGGAGCAACTACCGGCATTGTCGAAAAGTATCCGCCAAATTACAGACTTGGAAAAATAAAAAGCACCTTGAGGGTGCTTTTTTTGTGTCTATCCTTCTCTTCTCTTTTGATAAAACACCATGAAAATCGAAGCCCCGCAAACCATTCCATAACCAAGAATGCTAAAACGATCCGGCGCTTGTCCGAACAAAAGAAATCCCAGAATCGCAGAAAAAATTACCTGCGTATAGTCAAAGACTGAAAGTTCTCTTGCCGGCGCATGGGCATAAGCGGCAGTCACGGAGAACTGTCCGCCAGCGGCTGCCACACCGGCCAAAAGAAGGTAGCCAATCTGCACCCATGTCATGGGATGATAATCAAAGAGCAGAAAAGGAAAAGTGATCAGGCAGGAAACCGCGGAGAAAAAAAATACAATGAAAGAGCCCTTTACTCCATGCTTACCAAGCATCCGCACATAGGTATAAGCCAAACCGGCACAAAGCCCGCCTAAAATACCGGCCAGAGCACCGGCCGACAACAACCCCTGTCCGCTTGGCTTGATAATAAACAAACTTCCTATAAAGGCCAGAAGAACCGCAAACATCTGAAACGGCCGCATTTTTTCTTTTAATAGGAAAAAGGAAAAGAGAATGGCAAAAAAGGGAGATAGTTTATTGAGCATGGAAGCATCTGATAGCAAAAGATGATCGGTGGCATAAAAATTCCCCAGAATCCCTATGGTCCCAAAGACAGAGCGCAGCAATAACAGACCCAAGATGGGTTTTTGCAACTGCACCCTCTCCTTATCCCGACACAAGATACAAAAAGAAAAGAGGAGTGCTACTACATTCCGAAAAAAACTTTTCTGCACGGACGGAAGTTCTCCGGCTAAACGCACAAACGCCGACATTAACGCGAAAAAGAAGGCCGCACAGAGGATGGAAACAATGCCCTTGCCTCGCTCCGTTTTTATCTCTAATTGGTTTTGCATAACGCTGTCTTTCCTCTCTGTCAAAATCTTTTTATCCTATACCCCTTTTTGCATGGGACACAAGAAAAAGGTTTGCCGAAACAATGTTTCAGCAAACCTTTTTAGAAGTTCAAAAACTATTTCACGATTTCGGTTACGACACCGGAACCAACAGTTCTTCCGCCTTCACGGATAGCGAAACGCAGACCCTCTTCAATAGCGATGGTAGTGGTCAACTCTACAGACATGGTAACGTTGTCACCAGGCATACACATCTCAACGCCGTCCGGCAGATTAACAACACCGGTTACGTCGGTTGTTCTGAAATAGAACTGCGGTCTGTAGTTGGTGAAGAACGGAGTATGACGTCCGCCTTCTTCCTTGGTCAGAACATAAACCTCGCCCTTGAACTGGGTGTGAGGGGTAATGGTACCCGGCTTAGCCAGAACCTGACCTCTTTCGATTTCGTCACGAGCAACACCACGGAGCAATGCACCGATGTTATCACCAGCTTCTGCATAGTCCAGAAGTTTTCTGAACATCTCGATACCGGTTACAACAACTTTTCTGGTTTCTTCGGACAGACCAACGATTTCAACTTCGTCAGACAGGTTCAACTGACCTCTCTCAACTCTACCGGTAGCAACTGTACCACGGCCGGTAATAGAGAAGATATCCTCGATGGGCATCAAGAAGGGCAGATCGCTCTTTCTTTCCGGGGTCGGGATGTAACTGTCTACAGCAGCCATCAATTCGTGGATACAAGCATACTCAGGCGCACTGGGATCGCTGGAACCACTCTCGAGAACCTGCAGACCGGAACCCTTTACGATAGGGGTGTCGTCGCCCGGGAACTCGTACTCGGTCAACAGATCTCTGATCTCCATCTCAACCAATTCGAGCAATTCGGGATCATCAACCTGATCAACTTTGTTCATGAATACTACGATGTACGGTACGCCAACCTGACGGGAGAGCAGAATGTGCTCACGAGTCTGGGGCATAGGACCATCAGCAGCGGATACAACCAGGATAGCACCATCCATCTGAGCCGCACCGGTGATCATGTTCTTAACATAGTCAGCGTGTCCGGGGCAGTCAACGTGTGCATAGTGACGATTTTCAGTCTCGTACTCAACGTGAGCGGTAGAGATGGTAATACCTCTCTCTCTTTCCTCCGGAGCTTTGTCAATCATGTCATAAGCCTCATACTGAGCCTTACCGTCCATAGCAAGCACCTTGGTAATTGCTGCGGTCAAAGTGGTCTTACCATGGTCAACGTGGCCAATGGTACCAATATTAACATGGGGCTTACTTCTTTCGAATTTTTGCTTTGCCATTTTACTTTCCTCCTACTTGTGGATTATAGAAATATTTAAATCATTTTACAAGATAGTTATGTTCCTATTCTACTATTCTTTTTCAAGAATTTCAATAGTTTTTTGTAAAATTTAAAAATTTTTCTATAAATTATTTTTTATTCTTTAAAATTCAGCATTTTGCCGAGGATTAATCCTCGTTCTTGCTTCTCTCTTTGATAATTTTTTCAGCCAAACTCTTAGGTAATTCTTCGAAGTGGCTAGGCTCCATGGAATACTGTCCACGGCCCTGGGTTCTGGAACGCAATTCGGTAGCGTATCCAAACATCTCGGACAGAGGAACCATCGCAGTGATTTCCTGTGCACCGGTTCTTGCCTCCATACCTTGAATCTGACCACGGCGGGAGTTCAAATCACCGATAACATCGCCCATGTAGTCTTCCGGCACATTAACAACAACCTTCATGATAGGTTCCATAATAACCGGATTACCCTTCTTACAACCTTCTTTGAAGGCCATAGAACCGGCGATCTTAAACGCCATTTCCGAAGAGTCAACCTCGTGATAAGAACCGTCTACCAAGGTACATTTTACGTCAACAACAGGATAGCCGGCCAAAACACCGGTCTGCATTGCACCTTGAATACCGGCATCAACTGCAGGGATATATTCCTTAGGAATCGCACCACCCACAATCTTATTTTCAAAGACATAGCCGGAACCCGGTTCTAGCGGCTCAATATCCATCACAACGTGTCCGTATTGACCCTTACCACCGGACTGTCTTGCATACTTATGATTTACATGAGAAGCAGTACGGATGGTCTCACGGTAAGATACCTGCGGACTTCCTACATTGGCCTCTACTTTAAATTCACGGAGCAGACGGTCTACGATGATTTCCAAATGCAACTCACCCATACCGGCGATGATGGTCTGACCGGTTTCGTCATCGGTATAGGTTCTAAAGGTGGGATCTTCCTCTGCCAATTTAGCAAGAGCAATACCCATCTTCTCTTGACCTGCCTTGGTCTTAGGCTCAATAGCAACACGGATAACCGGTTCCGGGAATTCCATAGATTCCAGGATAATGGGAGCCTTTTCATCACAAAGGGTATCACCTGTGGTGGTATTCTTAAGTCCAACGGCTGCAGCAATATCACCGGCGTAAACAATGTCGATATCCTCACGGTGATTTGCGTGCATCTGCAGAATACGTCCGATTCTTTCTTTGTTATCCTTTACAGAGTTATACACATGAGAACCACTGTTTAAGGTACCGGAATATACCCGGAAGAAACAAAGTTTTCCAACGAACGGGTCGGTGGCAATCTTAAACGCCAACGCCGCAAAAGGCTCATCATCCGAAGACTTACGAACCTCCTCTGCCTCGGTTCTCGGTACAATACCTTTAATAGGGGGCACATCCAGCGGAGACGGCATGAAATCAATGACCGCATCTAGCATGTTCTGTACACCCTTATTCCGGTAAGAAGAACCGCAGAGTACCGGAACCATCTCATTGGCAATGGTTGCCTTCCGGATTGCCTTTTTGATATCGGCAACAGAAAGATCACCCTCTTCGAAGAATTTTTCCATTAATTCTTCGTCTGTCTCAGCGACAGCCTCTAAAAGAGCCTGGCGATATTCTTCTGCCTTATCCTTCATATCATCCGGAATATCTTCCTGACGCTCATCTTGTCCCAGCGCATCATAATACACATACGCTTTCATTTCAATCAAGTCAATAAGACCCTTGAAATCATCTTCAGCACCAATCGGCAACTGAATCGGAACAGCATTACACTTCAGGCGTTCTCTCATCATGTTTACAACATTATAAAAATCTGCGCCCATGATGTCCATTTTGTTTACATACACCATTCTCGGAACCTGATATTTATCAGCCTGACGCCAAACGGTCTCAGACTGAGGCTCAACGCCGCCCTTAGCGCACAGAACCGTAACACTACCATCCAATACACGCAAAGACCGCTCTACCTCAACGGTAAAGTCAACGTGTCCCGGCGTATCAATGATATTGATTCTGTGATTCTTCCACTGTGCAGTGGTTGCGGCAGAAGTAATGGTAATACCACGCTCTTGCTCTTGCTCCATCCAGTCCATGGTTGCAGCGCCTTCGTGGGTTTCACCGATCTTGTGAACCCGTCCGGTATAGAACAAAATACGCTCGGTCGTGGTGGTCTTACCCGCATCAATATGAGCCATGATTCCTATGTTTCTGGTTTTTTCCAGAGTAAATGCTCTGCCCATAATTTTCTCCTTTCAAAGCGTACTGTTTCACAGAAAAACATACGCTCAGTCTTAAGTCAAACATTTCACCGAAACTTTGAACATCTGCTTCTGTAAGATAGTGTCGCCTATCAAGATAGACGCCCTAAAAAACAAACTGTCCAAATTTTCAAAGCGAAAATTACCAGCGATAATGCGCGAATGCCTTATTCGCTTCTGCCATTTTGTGTGTGTCTTCCTTCTTCTTGAAGGCACCACCGGTACTGTTGGTTGCATCCATCAGTTCGTTCGCCAGTCTTTCTGCCATGGTTCTTTCGGAACGCTTTCTTGCAAACAGCGTAATCCATCTAAGACCCAGCGTCTCCCGACGCTCTGCTCTAACTTCGATCGGAACCTGATAGTTGGCACCGCCGACACGACGAGCCTTAACCTCCAGCACAGGCATAACCTGATTCATTGCATCCTCAAAGACCTCTACCGGATCCTTTCCGGTTTTCTCCTTTATTATGTCAAACGCATCATAAACTATGCTTTGAGCAACGCCTTTTTTACCGTCTAACATGATGTTGTTGATGAGCCGTGTTACAGTCTTGCTGTTATACATAGGATCCGGCAACACATCACGACGGGCAATATGACCTCTTCTTGGCACTTCTCTTCCCCTCCTTCTCCAGGTTTATTCACCATTAAGGTACTCAACGGGCTTTCCCCGCTGCTGTGCATATAGGTCATCTCTATCATTTATGAACATATATGCACGACATTCATTTGTCAGATGATGCAACCGCCTTATTTAGGACGCTTTGCACCGTACTTGGATCTGCTCTGCAGCCGCTTGTCCACGCCGGAAGTATCCAATGTACCACGGATAATGTGATACCGAACACCAGGCAAGTCCTTGATACGTCCACCACGGATCATAACAACGCTATGCTCCTGCAAGTTGTGGCCGATACCGGGGATGTAAGCGGAAACCTCGATTCCGTTTGTCAGCTTAACTCTGGCAACTTTACGCAGTGCGGAGTTCGGCTTTTTCGGGGTCATGGTTCTTACAGAAGTACAAACACCTCTCTTTTGAGGCGACGCCTGATCGGTGGCTTTCTTCTTGATGCTATTCATACCCTTCAAGAGAGCCGGTGCCGTAGACTTCTTTTCTACAGTCGCTCTTCCTTTTCTGACCAATTGGTTAAATGTTGGCAATATGTTCACCTCCATACATATAAGATATATATAAAAACGTCCAAAGACGCTTTTATCAAGATTCTTCCGTCGTAGCATCTAAAAGAACGGCACAGGCCGTAGACACTTCCACACGGCATGCCTTGGCCAAAGCCTTTCCGGAAGAAACCAACGTAAGAGGAACTCCCTCTTGCCGGCACAAGGCCACGAAAGCCTCTGCAATCCAGGAATCCGTATCTTCTGCCAAAAACGCCTGTCTGGCCCTTCCTTGCTTGATGGCTTTTTCAGATTGCTTAAGGCCAACAACTTTGGGCAGTCGACGCAGTCGTTCCATTTTGCATTTCTCCCTCATCTTACACTACGAACCGTATCATTTTATCGCAAATTCTCCATTTTGTCAAGGGATTTTCCTGATTTTCCATCCTTCCCGCCATGCACGCAATGCACAATTTTTTCGCATATTTT
>JAZRPL010000080.1:0-3200 GCA_045649245.1 Ructibacterium sp. | reverse complement strand
TAAATGGATTTGCTGCTACACCACGATATCAAGATGTTTTAAAGGGACTGACGTTAACACAATCGATAGACTTTACCCAGTATCAATCTTTGGATGAGATACGCAGTTTTGCTGACTTTACCCGTAGAGGAAGGACAGTTGCTTACGGGGATATAACAATTATAAGTCCTTATACACAGTATATACCTGCAGTATCGGTAGATTCTACTTATGGCTTAACCCTGACGGCAGGTGCGACCAAGGAGGAGACAACTTCTGTTGACAGCAAATGCACCTTGAAGAATCTAGATGTCAATATCGGTGAGGCAGGCGCTATCAAAATTACATTTATCAGAAGGGATGGAAGATCGGCCATTCAATTGAATGTTAGTACTCCTGAAAATGATGTTATTACATTTTGTACGACTACGGACGGCTGTCTGAAGTATCGTACCGATCGTTTAGTAAAGGGTTCCGGATACGCATTTCCAGGATATGAGTATACCTACGTGATTAAGAGAGAGGCCAATGGCGCCGTGAATTACTATTTGCAAAATGATGATGGCAGTTATACCAAGACAGATAATACGCATGTTCCGGTGACTAAAAATTCGCTTGGTTACGTTACATTGCGTGCTCTAAATGCAGGGGTCTATTCGGGACGGAGGATCTCGGTAAAAAAGATTGAGCAGTACAAGTAGAAAGGAGTAATGTTTATGGAATTATACAGATTTGTCAGTGAAACCGAAATTGAAAAATATGAGGGGGGATTTGTTGTTTTAGATGACAGAATCCATACAAACCCTACATCGGAAACTATAGAAAATGCGGGGTTTAAGCCTTTGGCAGACGTGGAAAAGCCGGAATATGATCAAGAAACAGAATCTTTGTCTTTGACCTATATTGATGGGGATGTCATAACACCGGTTTATACGGTTATGACGATTGATGCGTAGAAAGGATTAGTGGCAAAGACGAAAAACAAAAGGAGTGTATCATATGCAGTTTCCAATACTACAGGAAGTCGCACAATACAGGGAAATGACAACATCTTTTGGTGGGTACAATCATCAGGTGTCCTGTCAGGAAGGACAGTTTTTTGATATGCAAAATATGACCACGCAGTATTATCCGATTTTATCACCGAGAAAAAACAGAGGGGTTGTAAGAACTTTGCAAAATCCGCAGGGGATTTTGGACAAAGAGGAATTGCTGTGGATTGATAATGGGAAATTTTATATAAACGGAGAAGAAAAAGAACTAGCAGAAGTGACATTGTCTTCTGAGAGCCCTAAGACCATGGCGAAAATGGGGGCCTTTGTCATCATCATGCCGGATCGGATATGGTACAACGTGGATAAAGGAGAATCCGGGTATATGGAATGTTCCAGGAGCATAAAAAAGGGTCAGGAGATTAAGTTTTTCTTATGTGAGGCAAACGGGACGGCCATTACCTGGCATGATGCTGCGTATTATGAAGTACACCCGCCAAAAGATGGGGATTACATGCTGTCTGCCAACAATGGAAAGACATCGCTGAAGGTATATTCCGCCACGACATCCATATGGTTGACGGTAGCAACCACCTATGTACAAATCGTTTCCGAAGGAATCGGGAAAGGCTTTGAAAAAGGAGATGGCGTAACATTGACCATAGACGCAGGAGAGGATACCCTTTCTGATATCTTTGTCAACGAGGAAGATGATGACAAGGTGTCAACCAATACCTGTATTATGGACAAAACGGATGATTGTATTACAATAACTGGTATTTTGAGCACTACGCTTACCATTACAGACAAAGAACTTGTTGTGGAGAGAAAAGTGCCTGATATGGCGTTTATTACAGAATGTAACAACCGGCTTTGGGGATGTTCAAAAGATGGCCATGAACTTTACTGTTGCAAATTGGGCGATGTGAAGAACTGGAATTGTTTTCAGGGAGTTTCTACTGATTCTTGGGCCGCTACTGTCGGGTCAGATGGAAAGTTTACCGGAGCGGTTACTTATCTTGGCTATCCAACCTTCTTTAAAGAGGACAGCCTGATTAAGATATTGCCAAGTGCAACGGGGGGGCATCAGACAAAAGAAACCAAGGGCAGGGGTGTGCAGAGCGGGTCCCATGACAGCCTTGTGATTTTAAACGAAACCTTGTTTTATAAATCTTCTATGGGGGTTTGCGGATATGGAGGAAGTCTTCCGTACAGTGTCTCGGACCCTTTGGGAGATGTACGGTATTATGCGGCGGTAGCAGGAGGGATTGGAGATCGATATTATATTTCTATGCGGAATCAGGCGGGCGAATATTCTTTGTTTGTCTATGATTGCAGAACGGGATTTTGGTGCAAAGAAGATGATACGGAAGTAATTCGTTTTTGCAGACATGCCGATGATCTTTACTACATAGATGCCAAAGATCATAAAATAAAATCGGTTTGCGGTACGCTTTTGTATGATGTTCCTGAAAAGGAGTCGGAGGGAAAATTTGATTGGTTTACAGAGTCCGGACCCATAGGCTATTCCTCTCCCGATCACAAGTATGTGGCACGGATGAATCTTCGGCTTACATTGGAAACCGGAACGAATGTAGACTTTTATATCCAATATGATTCTGGCGGTATATGGGAGCATAAGTTTAACATGAGCGGAACAGGGACAAGAACTTTTTCGGTACCTATTATTCCAAAACGATGCGATCATTTTAAATACAGATTGGTTGGTAGGGGCGGATGTAAGATACACTCTATCACAAAAACTATGGAGGAAGGGAGCGATGTCTAATGTATGATGCGTTGCCTTTCCCTATGATTAATGGAAAAACGCCGGAGGAACAAGTCCTGGAGATTGTAAATTATTTGGCACAGTTTAAAGAAACGCTGGAATTTATCCTGATGAACATTTCGATAGATAACCTTTCTCAGGAGTTGGTGGATAGACTGAATAGCCTTGGCATGAAACTGGAAAAGAGTATTGAGGACCGGGACGACCAGATTGGGCAGGTGTCCAACAGAGCATTGGCTTTAACAGTATCGGACGTGATTGCATCGGAGGCTTTTCAATCTGCACTGATGGGACATACGTTTATGGTAAATTTTGAGACGGGAAATTTAGAATATACGATATAAGGAGATGAGGAGATGGCAAGTTTACAAAACGGCTCCAGAGGTGACGATGTAAAGAAACTGCAAAGTGCCCTGATTAATGCGGGGTATGGCGTGGGG